>CALDJV010000635.1 GCA_937899305.1 uncultured Cytophagaceae bacterium | reverse complement strand
GATCTACTTAAAACCCTGAATCACTTATTCTCCTGATCACCTTATTTTCCAGTTTATCGAGCCAAATCACTCATTTTCCTGATCACTGTATTTTCCTTAAGTTTGATCTGCTTTCCAAATAAATGATCTACTAAAACTAATCTCTATATTTACCTGATGATTAGATTTATATTTTGGTATTTTGCTGTTTATTATCTCTCAGAGAATAATATTTAGTTTGATCTCAATGATTCGTTGAAACATTCATTATTATATACCAAAGTAGCCTACCCTCGACGGACATTTTTTTTCAAGTTTTTTTATTTTTTTTCAAACTTTTCTATAACTCCCTCATTATCAGCAACAAAAATCAAGGTGTTTAGAAAAAAACAGCTTGTAAGTTTATCCAACGACGATGGATAAGGGGCGTTTTACCCGCTCAACATACTACTTCGGTGGTGGAGACACCAACCGAGGCGACGAAAAGCAAAACATTCCGTGCCGTTGGTCGTGTCTCCACGGCCAACTTTAGCTGAAATGTCCAGTGGTATGTTGCTCAAATAAAAATTGAAGCAAGCTCCCCAAAACAGGGTCAAGTACTCCAATCTTTATAAACCAGAAAATTCATTCTGAGTCACTTATTCGGTTTCTCCTTGTTGGGTAGTTGTTTTAAAACTTTCCTCATCAATCAGGGTATAGTACCAACGCTTTTGTTTGGTAGTAGTGGCTTTATCGGTTACGTGGGTCCAGAATTCATAAAATTTTTCTGCTCCAAACACCACTTGACAGCCTTCTGACCAAACAGATACGTTTCGCTCGATTTTAGTAGAATGATCAGTGTTTGTACCTGTTTTTTTATCATAACTCTCTCGTTCATTTTGAGTACCAGGCTTCAGTTGTTTCATGTAATTGATGCTGGCATCTTTTACACTATAAGTATCCTGTAATTTTTTAAAGACCGCTTCAAGTGTAGTATAATCTTTTTGAGCGTTACTTTTGAGTTTGGTAAGTTGATCAGTTTTACCATCCAAAATATCCAAATACGAAGGCCCTGGCTTGCCATCAATATCCTTGGCCTCAGCAAAATAGTTCATCTGTTTTTTCAAAATCCCTTTGATGTGCTCATCAGTAATCAGTTTTTTTAAATCTGCAGCTTTGAGCTCGGCTAGTTTCTCAGGCTTCTTGAACTCACTATCTACCGATTGGATAATTCGCACAAAGTCATCTCTGTTGGCTCCTTCTGCTGCATACTTGCCCGCAAGATGAGTTTTCAGGGATTCAACCTCTCTACTCACGGCTTCTTTGTCACTGTCTCTTTTCATATCGACTTTCCCATCTTTCATTTCCTGAAATTTGTATAACTCTATGTCCTTCATTTCCTCGAGATAGTCATAAGCGTTTACATTTTGCTTTTTTCCCCAGCGACTCAAAATGGTAAATGCCTGAACGTACAGTAAGTTGATGGCCACTTGTTGATCAGTTTTGGATTGCCGTTCACTTGTCAACCCATTTTTCTTCTTTCCTTCAAATCTTTCTCCTCCATGATGAAAATTAAACCCTGGATCGTCTACAAACTTTAGAGTTTTGCTATTGCCCGCATTACGAGCTAAAAATTTACTGGTCCTTCCAGCTGGTTGTCTGCCAAAGTGGTATCCAGGTATTACAGTCAACGTTTGAGCCGTCATTTGACGATGATTATTAATCTCCCCAGGCTCAGTAGTAGCGGAATAGGCCTTGGCATATTTTGTTCCTTGGGCATCTACCCAACACGCAATGAGGCTGTCGTCGTACTCGGTTTCGTTTTTAGATAGTTTTCTCCGAATCCCCACAATGTTGGTCACATTTGCCTTGTCGCTCCACAACCCATTGCGGGCTTGTACCAAAGCCCGCAGGTTTTTATACAATACATCAGGAGAGGCATTCATTTGAGGAATTGGGATCTGTTGCCCTCGCTCATTTTTCATTTGATCATTGTCTTCTTCGTTCATCAGGTCATTTTGGCTGGGCTCACACATAATTTGAGTAATAAAATCTGGCTCAGGTATCTTTTCGGTGATGCTATCTAATACCTCACTATACTCAGAAAAACCGGCCTTGGCATTGGTAAGGGCGTGGTCTAATTGTAGTCTTACGATAGAAAACATCCCTGCGTCGGGCATAATTAACTTATTATCCTGCTCGGTACCCGATAAGTTGGTAGGTACCTTGTAGGTAAAATCAGGATCGTTTTTGGAACAAAATTTCATGATTTTTACAATGGCATTCCAATTATAGTTGTTGGCCAGATGTTTCCGAATATCTTCATAGCTCCTCTCTATCTTTTTTATCTCGAGTTCTTCCAGTTCATCATGGCACAACTCAATAGAAAATGTGCCACCCTGATAAGTGATGTCATAATCAGAAGTAGCCACCGTGCGGCTTGGTGGCTTTTTGGTTTTATTGGTGTGTTTAGACTTCACCACCGATTGCTTGGCTTTGATTAATCCTTTTCTTCCCTCTTTGGTACGAATGGCCGATAGCATCGCGCGGTTTCTGGACCGGGTAGCGGTTTGCGTATTTTTAGAAGTCGACTGGGGAGTACCAGGAGCCGTTGTGGCATCTGGCCCGTTTTCATTTTGTTGGATTTTCATAGGTCTTGATAGTTAAGTAGCCCCAACTCACTGGGGTCAATACAAAGATATCAGGTAGCCTACTCGCCTTAAAGCATCGTACCTTATGAAAACCTTATCGAAAATAACGCACCCCAAATTAGTTGGTTAAAGCTGTTTTTTGGGGCCTCAAACCCTTGAAAATAGCGCGATTTATATTTGTTTTTTCATACACCCTGCTAACCTTTTACCGGGTACTTCTACCAAACTACAAATAACCTATTTATAATGAACTCTACTTGAGTTCGCTTAATCTTACTAACAGATGGCAAAACCATTGAACTTTATATTGTGGAAACCTGAAGGGGCTCCTGATTTTTCTCCAGGTGGGGCTACTTTTACTGACGGAACTACCATTGAGCTGGCCAGTGCAGCGGCTAGTCATGTAGAAACCAATGGCCTTGATTTGGCTCAAATTTCGTTTTGTTTGGTGCTTGAATCAGAAGGTAACGAGTTGGCTACCCATACTTTTCAGATGGAGGCCTTGGGTGGGTCTACCAACCTATGGCTACTGGCCAACCCTAAAGAAACCAATCCCAATGGTAGTTTCACTGGGCAGTTTATTCAGGTTTTGTGCGGCTTGCCCGCTACTCAAACCCCACTTACCATCAAAGTTGGGGTCATTGCCAATGGAGCGACGACCTGGATCAATGAAGGAAATCTGATATTTGATGGCAGCGCTGGAAACGAACAATACCAGGCTTTGTTACCTTTGTTTGACGATGTCGATGCCAGTCGTAGCGAAGCAGTACAGGCCACTACCCAAGCTTACGAGCAAAAACGAGAAGAAGAATCCAAAGCACGCCACGCGGCCAATTATTTCGAGGTATTTTTCAAGAGTAACCATGGTTCTCAAACCACCTATGTTATTTGTAAAGACCTCAAGAACCTTTCAGAAACCATTTTAGAGGTACAACCCAACGCCCGGATAAGCAAGGAGTTTTGGCGTGGATCAAATCACGAAATTCTGGCCTACCCTCAAAATATATCAAAAGACCAAGCCATTAAAGTAACTACAGTCAACGAGGCTAAAGAAAACCAGGAGATTTTGGTTCGCTAAGTAACGCGTTCGCAATAACTGTCTACTTTTCTCTACTTCCTGAACTGCTGAACTTCGTTATTTTTTTTGCCCGTAGCCCTGCTATGGGCGCAAAAACCGATGGCTACAGCTTTTGCTGTGCCGAGCTCTGCCGAAGGCTAAATGCCTCGTCCAACAATTCATGCATATGACCAAATCGGACATTTATTTTGAAAGCGTTACTAAATATTGAGGAACGATTGACTATTTTGAAGCAGGTGCTTGTTCATCTGCTTCATTTGCTTTTTCTTTGAATTTGATCAACAATGCGGTGTGGTCATCGTGGACGGGCATTCCCCGGCTAAAATGATTCAAGTCGGTAATGATTTTATCATTGATTTCGGTAGGAGTCAAATGGCAATTGTTCAAAACCAATTCCTGCAAGCGCTCATACCCATACTCCTCTTTTTGTTTGTTCATCGCCTCAATAATCCCATCCGTGTATAGCAACAGCATGTCCCCCTCTTTGTAATGCAGGGTTTGCATCTCTATATGATCCGAAAAGATTTTATTGCGTAAGATACCCAGTCCCATTCCTTTGCCTTGGTAATATTTTACCTCTTTGGTGTCGTGATGGTAAAACAAGGTAGGGCAATGTCCGGCACGGGCAAACTCAATTTTTTGAGCATTGTCGTCAATCAGCAAAATCGTCACCGTAATGAAAGAAGCCCGGTCCAAACAGTTGGCCAACGCATTGTTGGCATAGTATAGAAATCGTTCCGTACGCAAACCAAACTGAGCCAAACTATGAAATACGCCCTTCATTTGGGCCATATTAAAGGCTGCAGTGGTTCCCTTACCCGATACATCTCCCACAATTACCATCACGCGGTCCTTGTCAATGGGATAAATATCGTAATAGTCGCCTCCTACTTCCTGAGCCGAATCAGAAAAAGCCGCAATCTCAAGGTTTTTGCTTACCGTGAGGTTTTCGGGCAACGGTAGCAGGCTCTTCTGTACATTTCGGGCAATCTTGATCTCTTCTTTGTAACGCTCGGCTTCAATGGTTCTGGCCAATAAACGATAGTTTTCAATAGAAATACTGGCTTGGCGCACAAAAGTCTTGATGAGTACTTTCTTGTCATCATCAAAACCATCTTTTACTTTTTTGAGCAGGGTCAGGTTACCCAACTGATGGTCGTGAGCCACTAATTTTTGCGACAGCATCGATTTAAACCCATACTCATTGAGTTCTTCCATCAAAGGATCATGTTCTTGATTACGGGCAAAAGTAGCGTCAATAATCCGTCGGGTATTGTGACGTTTGATGATTCTTTTGAGTTTGGCGATTTCGTCTTTCTCTACTCCTTTGTGCAAAAAAGCGACCTGAGTACCCTCTTCATTGGTAATCTCCAACCACGCGGCATCAGCTGAAGCAGTGTTGACTGCACTATCCAACAAAATACCATATACTTGGGCTTCCTGATCTCCAGCTTGCAGCGACTGAGATAACTTTTGAAAGCTGATGATTTCTTCCAGTTTTTTCTCAAATACCGAGGTAGTAGGCAGGTTAAACACCATCACCAACATAGAAAAAATGGTGTAGAAAATTACGAAAGCAAAAATCGCAATGACATACACACTGTGCTTTAGGTGAGTTTTGAGGTAATTGTGCTCTCCATAATTGATCACAGTCTGGAAAAAGAAGATCGCAAACAAGGTGATGAAAGACAACAACAGAATACTTTGCCACTTTTCCTTGGCGTTGAGGTATACTACCCACTTAAAGTTAAAAGACAGGTTCAGTCCCAATAAGATCAATACCCCCAACATCAACATAAAGGGGGCATCTTCAAAAGAAAATTCAAAGAAATTGAACAGTAAGCTAATCAACATCAGATATTCAAATACCGTCCACAATCGCTGTAGCCGTTGGGTTTTTTGATGCATGATCAATCGCTTCCAATAGAAAAAAGCTTTGGTTAGAAATATGATCAGTAACCCAATATTGATGTGATACAACAGGTTGAGCCAACGTTCCTGGTGGTGGGCTTCCAGATAACTGGCACTTAAATTCATGGCGCCATAAATCACAAGCGCCAAAGTATTGGTTACCAACCCCGTTAAAAACAAACTCGTGAGCAGCTCGACGAAGTTGATGTTTTTGAGTTTTTCAATCCGGGAATTGTAATAAAAGAATACGCTCAGAATAAACAAGTTCAGCAATAAACCTCTTAGGTAAAAATCGGTTGCTCCACTGTCGGCCAAGTGGATTTCGGTCAATCCAGCCGACGACAATAGATACAATGCCAGCATCAATAGCCAACCCGCAATATTTACGTAAATGAATATTCCTATTACATTCTTTAACGAGAGCATATATTCTATTTAAAAAACATTTGACAGATGTTGTTACCTGCCAAATGTAATGAGTTCAGTCTTTCCAATATTTTTTGTGGTTGGTCATAGCACTTATTTCTAAGCGAACGCTATTCCCAACCACCAAAAGCTCAAGGTAAAGCAACCTGTAGCTTATGAGCGCGCACTATAGTTGGGTGCTTCACGCGTAATTTGGATATCGTGAGGGTGGCTTTCTCGCACCCCAGCTGCGGTAATCTTCACAAACTTAGCTTCGTGCAAGGCCTCAATACTACCTGCACCACAGTATCCCATTCCCGCTTTGAGTCCACCTACCAATTGGTAAAGCACTTCTCCTACTTTTCCTTTGTAAGGGACCCGACCCAAAATACCTTCCGGTACCAATTTCTTCACATCATCTTCAGCATCTTGAAAGTAGCGATCTTTAGAACCTTCCTCCATGGCCTCCAGAGAGCCCATTCCACGGTAAGTTTTAAACTTTCGGCCTTCATAGATAACTACCTCTCCTGGTGCTTCTTCGGTACCTGCCAGTAGCGAACCTACCATCACACTGCTTCCTCCAGCGGCAATGGCTTTGGCAATGTCTCCTGAAAAACGAATACCACCATCGGCAATGATCGGCACTCCCATAGACTTCACCGCTTTGGCTGATTCATATACTGCCGAAAATTGGGGCATCCCTACTCCAGCAATTACTCGAGTAGTACAAATACTCCCTGGGCCAATACCTACTTTGATACCATCAGCACCCGCATCGGCCAAGGCTTTGGCACCTTCAGCGGTGGCCACGTTTCCAGCAATGACATCCAAATCAGTAAATTTGGCTTTGATTTCTTTCAAAGCACGAATCACTCCTGCCGAATGTCCATGCGCAGTATCAATGCTAATGACATCTACCCCGGCTTTGCGCAAGGCTTCAATGCGATCCATCACATCAGAGGTAATCCCTACTGCTGCTCCTACTCGCAAACGATCGTATTGATCTTTACAAGCATTGGGGCGATCTTTCTTCTTCAATATATCTTTGTAGGTAATCAGTCCTACTAATTTACCCTGTTCGGTGACAATCGGTAATTTCTCAATTTTGAATTCTTGTAGGATGTCTTCTGCTTTTCGCAAATCCACTCCCTCATGGGCCGTCACCAAATTTTCTTTGGTCATGATATGGCCTACCTTGATGGATAAATCTTTTTGGAATCTTAAGTCACGATTGGTAATGATCCCAATCAGATTCATAGACTCATCTACAACAGGAATTCCTCCAATTTTAAACTCACTCATAATGCGATGCGCTTCTTCGAGTGAAGCATCAGCAGTGAGTGTAATGGGATCGAGGATCATCCCACTTTGAGAACGCTTCACCTTACGCACTTGCTCGGCTTGCATTTCTATGGTCATGCTTTTGTGAATAAAGCCAAGGCCTCCCTCCTGAGCGATCGCGATTGCCATTTCGTACTCAGTTACGGTATCCATTGCCGCTGATACCAGAGGCATATTGAGCTGAATATTACGAGTAAGCTGAGTAGTAGTTTGGGTATCTCGGGGTAGTATTTCCGAGTAGGCAGGCAATAACAATACATCGTCGTATGTTAAAGCTTCAAAAAGTATTTTAGATGAATCAAACATTACAGCAAATAGATTTACAGTTCATTATTTGCCGAACAAATTTAAAAATTAAAAATGAGATAGTGAAATTGTACAAACTTTGTGGACCTGTTAAAAAATTGCAATTATTCAATAAGTCATTTAAAATCAACGCCTTGGCCATTTTATTCTCTATCGTTCCTTAAATATTCATATAAAAATAAAATAAAAGTGATTGCTTTTTGGTTAGGGAGGAAATGAAATCGTTTCATTTGGAGCTTTATTTTTTGCTTTTTTGTCGCTTAAAATCTTACATGTTCGGCGCATTGTTGTATTGTTCCGCTTCGCTCATTGTTAAATGGCTAAATGGTTGGTTCCTTCGGCTCGTATATTTATAAAAAGGAAATTACTATTTGAAAAATAC
>CALDJV010000634.1 GCA_937899305.1 uncultured Cytophagaceae bacterium | reverse complement strand
AAGATTTACCCGAAGCATTGGTAGCCCAATACACCAACCAAATGGTGGGTGAATCATTCAAAGCATTTCTAGCCTTTTTGTTTCCCAAAGTAAAAGTGAATTACCATACCCAAATTCCGCTAATGGTATTGGGAGCAGCTCAAGACAAAATTTTCACGGTAAAGGACAATCAAAAAACGGCCAAAAAGTACCAAGCTGAACTCAAGATCATGGAAGAGATAGCCCATGATATGATGCTGGATACCAAGCACGAGGAAGTAGCCCAGGTAATGATAGAATGGATTGGTCAAAATTTTTCAAAATAACCCATCTATGGAAATCGATCATATTTTTATTTTCTCTCAGGCTCAGGGAGCAGAAGCCGACCAACTGGTTGATTTTGGTTTGACCGAGGGAAGCTACCGGGTACATCCTGGCCAAGGGACTACCAACCGAAAGTTTTATTTTGAAAACTTCTTTTTGGAAATACTCTGGGTACACAACGAGGATGAAATTCGTAGTTCTTTGACTGAACCCACCAAATTATGGAAACGGACTCAACTGCCCTCTGATGATTCACTTCGTCAGGATGCTCGGTTTGGGCTTTGTTTGGTGAATACTGTAGCTACTGATACGATCTTTGAACCCAGCCAGATGTATCAGCCAGCATTTTTGCCTGAAGGGATGCATATTGATTTCGTTGCTCACGAAACGGCCCCTCACCTGCCTTGGACATTTCGCTTGCCTATGAAGGGGAACACCCAACCCAAAAACGAACCCTTGATCCATTCTAATCACCTTAAACGGCTTACCAAGACTACCTTTGGTGGTAATCCTGCCCACATGAATCAAGAGTTTACTCAACAATTTGATCATTCGCCCATGGTCAATTTTACTAAACATGCCAGTCCGTATCTCTGGCTAGAATTCGACCAACACCAACAAGGCAAAAGCCAAAATTTTGAGGACTTAGGGCTTACCATTTTTTACTAGTGGTAAGTAATCAGACAAAATTAGTTATGGCTACATTGTGATATGGCTATGTGCTTATCTCCCCTAAGGCGCTGTTTTTGGTTAAATCGGGCACCTATTCTAAGCAAACCATTTTTTCCACCAATTTTGAAACACCATCAAGCCCCAAACCCGGGCGTGGGCATCTTCGGGATTGGCAGAAAACAGTTTCTGTTTCATTTTTTGAACTTCCCGCACCTCAAAAATCCCCTGTGCCTCTACCAATTCATCCGATAGTAAATCCTTGGTAACCAAATCTTTCAGGTCGGTTTTAAGCCATTTGAGCAAGGGTACTTCAAAACCTTTTTTGGGTCTTTGGTAAAGTTCTTTAGGCAAAATATCTCGAAAGGTATCCTGCACAATCTTTTTGCGGTAACGAGCATCAATTTTAAACTCAGAGGGCAAACTAAAAGCAAAGTCTACCACTTCGTGCGACAAAAATGGCACCCTTACCTCTAGCCCATTGGCCATCGACATCAAATCTACCTTGGTAAGCATATCACCCGGCAAAACCAATTGCATATCGGTGAGCAACAATTCATTGAAATGCATTAATCCATCATTTTGCAAATGGACCAATAATTCCTTCTTTTGCTGAAGATAAGCCTCTTGGTTGAGCCTATTCATTGATTTTTCGGTAAACAAACGGTCCACCTCCGGCTCTTGAGCGAAAGTGGCCCAATTCCAATAACGATCTTGAACCGAAAGTTTGGCACCTTCGGCAAAGCGGTGGAGCTGACGTACCCTGTTCCCAAAAGTGCTACTCCGTGACTTGGGAAGTTTTCTCCATAAAGAACCCATTGATTTTACCAAATTGACCTTCCAATTGTTTTGGCGTAAACGATATTCAGCAGCATGCTTATTATACCCCGAAAATAACTCGTCGGCTCCATCTCCCGAGAGCGCTACGGTAACGTGCTTACGAGTCAATTTACTCAGCAAGTATACCGCAATGGCCGAAGAATCGGCAAAAGGCTCATCTATGTAATTCAGAATTTCATCAATGTGATCGAGCATGTCTTGATTAGACACCGAAAAAACCGTGTGCTCTGTTCCTATTTTGTTGGCAACCAACCTGGCATAGTGGGTTTCATCAAAAAAAGACTCGTCTTTGTATCCAATCGAGAAAGTATGCAATTTATCGGTATGTCGAGCCGCCAAGCTTGCAATTACTGAAGAATCAATTCCTCCACTCAGAAAAGCTCCCAAGGGCACGTCCGACACCATGCGTCGTTGTATCGATTCTTCCAAAATTTTTGCAAATGCTTTTTGGCTATCCTCGTAGCTCCCCACAAAATCGCGGCTACTACCCAAATGAGGCATTTTATAGAAAGCATTTTCTTCTTGTGCTTCCCGCCCTTTGACCAACAAATAATGCCCACAAGGCAGTTTGCGTACTTTTTTGAGCATAGAAAATGGTTGAGGCAAGTAATTCAACTGCAAATAATGCTTCAAACTGGTGTAATCTAGCTCCTTCTCAATTCCAAAACGAATCAAAGATTTCATTTCTGAACCAAAAATCAACTTATCTTCGTCTTGATATACTAGTAATGGCTTGATACCGTAGCGATCACGAGCCAGCAACATGGTATTGGTTTCGTTGTCATAAATGGCCAACGCAAAAAAACCGTCTAAACTAGCCAAACAATCTACCCCTTGATGAATGTATGCTTGTAGTACCACTTCTGTATCCGAAGCGGTGGCAAACGTTACTCCTTGATTTTGAAGGTTTTGGCGGAGCGCCCGATAATTGTAAATCTCTCCATTAAAAACAATGGTGTACCGTTCGGTAGGATCGGTCATGGGCTGGTGCGATTCAGGGTTGGGATCAATGATGGCTAAACGAGTATGCCCTAGGTTAACCCGATGAAAAAGTGAAGTATTGATAAAATCGGGTCCTCTTTTACTCAATTGTTGGGTAGCCTGTTGTAAATTGATGCTAAAAAAACGTCCTACTTCATTGAACGCATAAATTCCTGTAATACCGCACATTACTTTTGTGATTTTGTGGAGGAAATGTTTGTTTGAAATTTTATAAAAGTAGGCAGTAAAATTACATGTTTCGAACAAAAATCAATATTTCAAAAACATATAGTTGTACAAAGCATTTTTCTTTTAGAATTTAATCTATATTCCGATCATAAGTGACGCTTACTTAGAAAAACGGTAAAACATTGGGGTACACTGAATTAGTTATTGATTTTACTTGTTTAGGATAGGGTCATCACTACCCTTGTGTAAAATCCTTGGCTTTTAAACTAACACTCTATTAAAATAAGACACCAGGTTTTGAAAAACACATCTATAAACTATCGTCGCCTGAGCATTGGATTGCTTACGGTTTTGGCATTGATAAGTGGTTATTTAGGCTATCAAGCAGCTTGTATTCAATTCAACTATGATTTTGAAGCTTTTTATCCCACTAATGATCCTGATGCAGATTTTTTCTTGGAACACCGCCAGAAATATGGCAACGCCAATGACTTTGTATTGATTGGTATTGAGCGAAAAGCAGGCATATTTGATCAGGCGTTTCTACAAAAAGTGCATCAAGTTACCCAAAAACTCAAAAAACTACCCAACGTAAAGCGTGTATCCTCGCCCACCACGGTGTACAGCTATCAGCGTGATCCACTCATGGGCACCCCCATCAAACGACGTTACCTACACTATACCAAACCCACCTACTACCAAGCCGACTCGGCTCGCATTTACCAAAACCCAGAACTTACGGGATATTTCTTTGCTCAAAATGGACAAGCCATCAATATTTTGGTCAGGCACCAAGGTAAAATGCCCCCCAAGGCGGAACGGAAACTTTCTACCCAAATTCGTAGCTTGATCCAAACCCAGGATTTTGACCAATATCACTTGGCAGGCCGCATCGTTGGTCAATCATATTACGTAAGCCTGCTCCGCAAAGAAGTAGTGTTATTTGTAGGATCTTCTTTTGGCCTCATTCTCATTGTGCTTGTACTTACCTTTCGTTCGGTATGGGGAGTATTATTACCCGTAGGCATCATTGGTGCATCTATAGTAGGTACGCTGGGGATTATGACCGATACGGGCAAGTCGATGGATTTGATTTTAAATGCCATGCCCACCATTTTGCTGGTCATTAGTTTGTCTAATGTGATTCATTTACTCTCTAAGTTTTTAGAAGAATTACGCAAGGGCGCCAGCAAAATGGAAGCCCTCCGCTGTGCTTATGTACAAGTAGGGTTGGCTACTTTCCTAACCACCCTCACCACTGGGGTTGGGTTTATGTCGTTGGCTACGGCCAATGTAAAAGCCATCGCTGAATTTGGTATTTACTGTACTGTAGGGCTCATCTTGTCCTTTATTTTTGCCTATACTCTGCTGCCGGCAGTTTTAGTATTGATGAAAAGCCCCAAGGCAACTCATAATTATAAAAGTCACCGTTTTTGGCGCAAAACCTTGCTAAGATGGTTTAGATGGGTATTACGCTACCCAAAGACGATTGTGGGAGTGAGCCTGTTGATTACTTTACTCAGTGTGGCTTTTTTGCTTCGAGTAGAAGAAAACTCCTACATTATGGAAGACCTAAGCGAACGTAGCAGCATCAAGCAGGATTTCCAGTTTTTTGAGCATACTTTTGCGGGTACCCGCCCCTTTGAAATTGCGTTACAGCTCACCGATTCCAGTAAAACATTGCTTGATTTTGAGGTTTTAAAATCACTAGAGGAAGTGGAGGCTTTTGCTCAAAAAAACTTTGGGTTAACCCACCTTTGGTCTCCGTTGGCCTTGGTAAAAAATGCCCATCGAGCCCTGAATGGCAATACTCAGGAAGCCTACCGCTTGCCAAAGGATCAGGCTGCCTTTGATCGGATTATCAAGGAATTGAAAAAACACCGTAAGTTGGGTTCGGTACAAGCCATTCTGCGAGCCAACCTCAAAGAAGGACGTATTCATAGTTTGATGAAAGACGTAGGTAGTAAGCAATTCAAGGCTTTAGATGCCCAAATGACCAACTTTATGGCCAAGCATCCCAGCAAAGATTGGCTCCAATACAAGGTAACGGGATCGGTGGTATTGGTAGACAAAAACAACAATAATTTGTTTCATAACCTGTGGCAAAGCCTGTTGTTTGCTTTCGCGGTTATTGGCCTCATCATTGGGCTACTGTACAAGTCTTTTAAGTTTGTATTGATCAGCTTAATTACCAACATCTTACCTCTATTGGTTGTAGCAGGGGTCATGGGTTTTACTGGCCTGAGCATGAAACTGTCTACCACCATTGTATTTACCATTGCTTTTGGAATAGCAGTGGACGATACCATTCATTTTTTGAGTAAGTTGCGTATTGAGTTGCGCCAAGGTAAAAGCATGCTGTACGCCATCAAAAGCACCTATTTATCGGCGGGTAAGGCTATAGTACTTACCAGTTTGGTACTATGTGGAGGATTTCTCACTTTGGCATTGTCGTCTTTTTTAGGGACTTTTTACTTGGGTTTATTGGTCAGTATTACCTTATTTATGGCTGTATTATCCGATTTATTTTTACTTCCGGCTCTGTTGATTCTTACCACTCGCTCACCACGGTCGAAATCTCCTAAGCCCAAGCAATTGGAATCTCCTTATCGAAACTAAATAATGGTGTGATTCCAAACAAAACCGCCTGGTTTTTTACCTAAAAGACAACCATTAGGTTATTATCTTTGTATGGATTAAGAAGCGATTTATCAAAGCTTCATCCCAGACTTTATACACTACTTTTGAAACCGTACACTTTTTTATATTAGGTAATACTTGAAATTGAGGGTGGTTTTACAGCATAAAAATGACTAATCTGTGGGGTTGTAAGCTAAAGTTTAGTTTCGTATGACTCAACAGCCGTTCATTTTTTTCTTCAGCTAAAAAAACGAACCAAAAAAAGCCGCCGCTGTAGTTTATTGTTGCTAAAATTTACTCCATTACGCCTAAAATGCTCAAACATTCACTCGTACCTCGTTCAGTGATCATTTTTACGGCTTCATTACATAAATTTCTTAACGCCAATAAACTAAGGCGGAAAGAAAGACCTGGTTATTCAAGTAGTTTCTTAAACTGGTGAAATTAACTTGAATACAAGATTCGGGAATGAAAAATTAGTGTACGGTTTTGAATACACTACTTAGAGTACCCATAAAATACAATTGTCTTTGATGAAAAAATTTAGCCTATTTATCTTGAGTTTGTTGCTAATGACCGCCTGCATTAGCGAATCTAGAGAAGATTTATTATCTACCCCAGTAGATCCTGGCACTCCCAAAAATGATTTGAGTAATGCCACTCTTTGGCTAGGCTCCAACACTACTTTTACCAAAGAAGCGGGGGCAGATCCGCAACAGGAAGCCAATCAGGATCGGCTTACCGACAATGTATGGATTACTCGCGGGAATAACGGAGGGGAGATTTATAATGCCAAGCAAGAAAATACTTTTTCCAAAGGATCTAGCCCAGCCGGTACCGAGTGGGCCGTAGGTTCTATTGATGATGCTGCCAATCTTACTTTCGAGCCTTTTCGATCAGCAGTAGGTTCTCCTCAAAGTGCTACTGGTAAAAATTTAGTATTACATCTCATTCAAGACGATATTTACCTCAGTGTCAAATTTACTTTTTGGGGTTCTGGAAAAAACGGCCGGTTTGTTTATGAACGCTCTACTCCTTAGTATTTTGGAACAAAAGTGAGTTTTGGTTTTATAATGATAAATTTATTTGAAATAATTCCCTTCTACCATTGACAATTTTAATCCTGACAGGTTTTTGAAACCTGTCAAGATTGATTATGAAGTGGTAAAAACTTTTGTTCCACATTATTTATTAACTGTTCGCTTTCTATATTGCACAAAAGCATTGCGATGCACCCTCAAAGACACCACCAAGAATATAAACAACATGGCCCACCCTATTCCTGATATCACCAAAAAAGGGAATAACCATATCAAACCACATATCATTAAAATAACGGCTACACAAAGTGATTCGTCCGCCTGATGGGCCAAATACACTTGAAATACCATACTTGTTAAACCCATCGTACAGGTTATAATAAGTAAATAACTGACCTTTCGCAGGTCAAAAATTTGTTGATTTTTAATAAATATCAGTTGCAGAATTCAGGTTAAAATATGAACAACTAGGTTTCACTAAGGGATAAGAAAATAATTACTTTCCCATTTCAGAACTTTGGCACAGTC
>CALDJV010000633.1 GCA_937899305.1 uncultured Cytophagaceae bacterium | reverse complement strand
TTGGCTCTTTTTTTACGATTGTTCATAGTGTCTTCATTATGTATTTAGTAGAATTAGTAATACCAAAAGTAGGGAAGAGGTAACCTTTGAAATTCTCGAAAATTTTAGCCTTATTTTAAAACAAAAAACTTCAATATTAATTACTACAAATGAATCTTGCTTTAATAATATAAATAAAATGCATACGCAAGAAATTAATTGGATTTATCAAAGATAGTTGCCCGAATGGTAAGAATATTGTTAAGTGATACCTCTAAAGGCACTAAAAATCACCTAATGGTACTTAGGTTGAAAATAACAGATCAGGTAATTAGGACAATATGGAACGGACACTGGCATTGGAAAAAACTACTTCACGTAATAAAACTTCACGTAAGAAATTAAGCGCCCAGGCGCGCTACATCGGCAAGGCCCGCAAGTTGATTAAAACCAAATGGCGATACGATTTATACAAGACCATTTATCGTTCTGAATCTAATAGTGCCAAAGCCTTCGACATTGTATTGTTAGCACTCATTTTGTTGAGCTCTACCGCAGTTATTTTAGAAACGGTCAAAGAGTTTAAAGCAGCATATGGGAGCTGGTTTACCTTTGTGGCTTGGTTTACCACCGTTTTATTTAGTATCGAATACCTCCTGAGAATCATTGCCCTACCCAAACCCTCCCGGTATATTTTTAGCCCCTTGGGTATTTTAGATTTTCTGGCGATTTTCCCCATGTTTTTGGGCCTGTTTGGTTTTGCTTCGGTTACCTTCCTCACCGTCATTCGTTTGGTGCGTTTGTTCAGACTATTCCGGGTTTTTAACTTGGTAGAATATACCGGAGAAGCGGGAGTATTGGTAGACGCCCTTAGGTCGAGCCGTCATAAAATCACCGTGTTCTTGATCGCAGTGATGATTTCGGTCACCATCATTGGTTCATTGATGTACGTGATTGAAGGGCCTAAACATGGATTTACCAGCATTCCTCGAGGCATTTACTGGGCCATTGTTACCATTACCACGGTTGGGTATGGCGACATGGCACCCAAAACCTACGAAGGGCAGGCCCTGGCTTCGGTGTTGATGTTGTTGGGATTCAGTACCATTGTGGTACCTACCAGTATCGTATCGGCCGAAATTGCCAAACAAAGGGACAAAAGTAGTCCTACATTGAGTAACAAAGAATGCTTTGGCTGTGGCATGGTAGGGCACGACCTCAATGCCTCGTATTGCAAATATTGTGGCAGTCGCTTATGGGATGACGACGATGATGATTGATTTTAGTTGTTTCATTGTTCCGCCTACGGCTCATTGCTACATTGTTAAATGGTTGCGCAAAGCGAAGCGATGATTAATTTGCTCCGCTTTGCGCTACTATGGACTATGGACCATTGACTATCGACTAAAAAAACTGTGGACTCTCAAGCAAAAAACTACCAACTCCTGACTCCCAACTACCAACTAATAAAACTATTTCACCGCTTCCAAAATCCCCATTTTACGTAACCTGGAGCCGTACACCGATACTGTTCTATTGCTCAGCGGAAGTATTTTGGCTATTTCGGCAGGAGATCGGCCCAACTGAAGGCAATACCCTACCTGCCAGACCACTTTGGTGATTTTTTTATCGGCCAAAGCCTTGTCTATCTCACTGGCAAAGTCGGGAAACTCGTTTCTTACCTTCTCTTGAATGATGGACAACTCCCCCGCAGTATTGATCTCATTGGCCAGTAGTTTTTGGGTAGTAGAGGCGCCCTTGTTCATCAAAGTTTCCTGAATCTGTTGTAGTTTGCTGGTGGCTTCGGTGGCCTCTTGCAAGTATATTTTCACTTTTTCGTCTCGATCTTTTCTAATCAATGCATTGGCATTTTGCAGTTCGTCGTTGGTAGATTTCAATTCCTCGGCTTGTTGACTAATGGCTTCCTTTTGGGCTACGATTTCTTTGGTACGCTTGGCCACAGTTTGCTCCAGCTCCTCGTTGTGTCGACGGATTTGACGATTTCGAATCCGACTATACCCCGTACTACCTGCCACCAGTAAACCAAGGGCGCCTAAACCGTAAAGGGTGTAGGCCCACCAAGTACGATACCAAGGGGGCAAGATGGTAAAAGTATAGGTGGCAATGCGACTGGTTTTGTCATAAATGTTTTTACCTCGTACCCTAAAAGTATAAGTACCTTCGGGTAAATTGGTGTATTCTTTTTGAGGGTGAGCCGACCAGGCGCTCCAGCCGTTGTCGAAACCTTCTAACCGATAACTGTATTGGAGTCGGTCGCTGTCTTCGTAATAAGTAGCGGCAAAAGAAAAACGCAGGGCATTGAGTGCATAAGGAAAACGAAGCATGCGTTCTGGGGGTTGTGTCTGGGTGATATGCCCCAAACTGTCTAAAAAATTGCCCCCAAATATGAGCGAATCTTGTTGGGCAATGATTTCTACTTTGCGAATGAGGCACGAATAGAGGCGATCGTAATTGATTTTGATGCTGGGATCATAATGGGCGGCTCCTTCCGGAGTACTAAAAATCACATTTTGCTCATCAATCGGGTTGATGTGGGCACCCAACTCGGTAAAGGTGTTTTTGAGTTTTTGAAAGGGCGTTTTGACCAGTTGATAAGTGTGATCGGCTTGTTTTTTTAGCAAAACCAGGTTGAGGTCCTGAGAAGTACCCATCCACAGCCACACGTTTCCTTGTTGGTCTCCTTTTATAAAACGTACCGGGGTGTTTCCCACTACTGGGGCAAAATCGGGATGGGGTTCAAAACGATCCTGCGCGGCTTGGTAACGATAAATCCCACGCTGGGTGGCTACTACAATTTGATCTTTGAGCCGGAAAACCCGGTTCCCCTGATGCGAAGGCAAGCCCTGTAGGGTATCGTATTTTTTTTGACTGACCACACTATCCAAAGAACGGTTGAGAATGATTTTGGAAAGGATGCCATTGTCGTTGCTGACCAATAATTTTCCTGGCTGGTATGCAGCCAAATAAGGAATGGATGCTCGATTGCCCTTGATCGAAATGGCCTGCCATTGTCCTCCTTTTTGGATGATTTTGAGCAAACCATCCCTGGCTCCAGCAAGTAAGGTCGTGGGTTGTTTGGGTACCGTGATAAACTTCCAGATATAACGTTCTTTGGCAATGGTATAATCTTGCTGGGTTTGGATATTGTAAATCCATATTCCGGCGTTGTGAGCCACTAAAATTTCATCACTATGAGTATGAATATGGGAAATATTATTGATTTGGTTATTTAATGATGTGATCTGATTGAGTACTCCTTGGTGAGTATCTTTTTTCCAGGGCATAGAGAAAAGGCCGTTTTGTAAAGTTCCGAAGTATAGCTGATTGTTAGTGATGGCAGAACTAGTGACATTAGAACTAAATTTAGAATTTTGGCTATAAAAAGACAAAGGTCTATTCAAGAGAATTTGGCCTAAACCTTCTGTTTTGGCTACCCAAAGATTGTTGTCATTGTCAGAAAAAACACGTATAATGTAAGGGCTTATGAGGCCTGTTTTTTCATCAATTTTTTGAATTACTAAACCATTTTTGTCTAAAATCATTAGGCCTTTTTTACCTGTGGCAATAGCAAAGTATAGATTCCCTAAGTTTTTACTAAAATATACGTGGGCTTTTTCCAGGTATTTTGAAGAGAGAGAAGTGGGCCAGGGAGTAAAACGCACCCCATCGTATAAAAAAAATCCCTGAGTACGGGTAATGACCAATATTTGGTGTGTGTCAAAAGGGAGCATGGCGTAGATTCGTTCTGTGGTGAATGCCTCTCCGCCTGGAACCAGTGTTAAACGTCCGTTTTGTAGCTTTTGTAAACCTACTCCCCACTCTCTGACGTACAGCTCTCCTTTTACGTAAAAGGCAGTGTGAAATAAGTGTTTGTCTGAGGGAGGAAATACCTTTATTTTTCCTTCTTTGAAAATATAAATGGCCGATGTGGTGAAGAATATAACGCTTTGATCAGGCGTAGTGTAAGTCAACCAAACGTGTTTAAAGTTGCGGTGTTTTGAGGGAATGATTGGTTTTAAAGAAACGAAAATCGTTTTACCAGACCGATCGCAAGAAAGGTAACCAAAATCACCTATTCCGCCCACATATACTCGGTTTTGTGGCTTGTGGTAGGCTATAGAGTAGGCTCTGGATTGATTGGGTAACTCTAAAAGTTGCCAGTTGACTCCGTCATATTCTAGTACGCCTGCACTATTGGCAAAGTATAAAATACCTCGTGCATCTTGGGTAACATCATAGGTAAAGGGATCAGCCTGATAATCTTTTGAGCTATAATTTTTTACTTGAGGAACTCCCCGGCGTTTGATGAAAAACGAATTGTCTTGGGCGAGAATGAACTGACTAAAAAAAATAAAAAATAACCATAAAGCATATTTCAACTTGGTTGGGTGAGCCTTCTGGAAAGAGAATAGATGCATTGGGTAAATTTACTTGTCTAAATATTTTAGTTAGTAGTTTTTTTTAGTCCATAGTTTTTTTAGTCGATAGTCAATGGTCCATAGTCCATAGTAGCGCAAAGCGGGCTTGACAATATATTGATAACAATTAAACATTAATAACCGCAGAACGAAGTTCAAGCTCTGCCGAAGGCTAATCAATATAGCGCTTTGCGCAACAATTTAAGATCCTTCCTTCGTCAGGAGAGCTATAACAATGAGCGAAGCGGAACCATTTAGATCCTTCCTTCGTCAGGAGAGCTGTAACAATAAGCGCAGCGAAATTCTATTACAAATCCACCTTGACGCCTAGTACCAAAATGTCATCTATTTGGTTGTGCCCATCCATCCAGTCATCTAGTCGTTGTTCGAGCAATTGTTGTTGTTTGTCGATGGGCAGTGGCGAAACCTCGTGTAACAAGCGATAAAACTTGGCCCGCATAAATTTTTTACCATTGGCACCGCCAAATTGATCCTGAAAACCATCCGAAAACAAATAAAAGGTCGTGGGTTGGTCAATCGGAATCACGTGTTTAGTGTGTCGCTTCATCTTTTTAGGCCACTTTTCCCCAACCGATATGCGGTCCCCCTTGATCACCGTCATTTCGTTGTTTTGCACATATACCACGGGGTTGTGGGCCCCCGCAAACTCCATCACCTTGTTGGCTCGGTCAATCGCACAAATGGCAATGTCCATACCGTCGCGCGACTTGGTTTCCTTGAACTGAAACACCCGCTTGATGCCCTCATTGAGCCACTCGAGGATTTGATAAGGCTCGTGTACTTCATGTCGCTTGATGATCTCATTGAGCAATTCGTTGCCTACCATGCTCACAAATGCTCCAGGTACCCCGTGCCCCGTACAATCAGCCGCAATGATGATGGAACGCTTCCTGGTTTGATTGAAGGTCGTTTGTTCTACATTGGCAAACCAGTAAAAATCGCCACTGACAATGTCGCGAGGACGATACAAAATAAAGGCATTCAACGATTCTTTAATCAAGTGCATGCGAGGCAACATGGCGGTCTGAATCCGACGGGCGTAGTTGATACTGGCCACAATGTCGTCGTTTTTCTTCTCGATGACCTGCTTTTGCTCAATAATTTGTTCGTTGAGGGTCTCGAGTTCCTCTTTTTGCATCCGCAAGCTATTGTTTTTCTCGACAATTTCGGCGGTACGTTGTTGTACGACCTGTTCTAGTTTGCGTTTTTGCTTTTGCAACCTTCTCACGTTGAGTTTTACGATGAGCCAGACCAAGATACCCGCCAAAATAACGTAGCCCAGATAAGCCCATACCGTACGATGCCAGGGTGGTAGAATCCGGAAAGTGTAACTGGCTACCAGGCTTTCTTTGCCATAAACATTACGGGCTTTTACCATAAAGGTATACTCGCCTTCAGGCAGGTTGGTGTATTCTTTTTGGGTAGCCGGGAGCCAATCGCTCCAGTGGGTGTCAAAGCCCTTGAGATAATGGCTGTACACCAATTGGTCGTTGTCTTCGTAGTAAGTAGCGGCAAAAGTAAAGCGTACATCATGAAGGCTATAGGGGAGCTTCAATATGGCTCTGGAGGGTTGCTGGTGGGTAATGCGCCCCAAGCTATCCAAAAAACTACCGCCAAAAATCAACGAGTCCTGATCAGCAATGGTTTCTACCTTTCGGATGAGGCTTAAGTAAGGGCGATCGTAATTGATTTTGATGCTGGGATCGTAATGAATGGCTCCTTCGGGGGCGCTAAACAAGACATTTTTTTCGTCAATTGGGTTGATGTGGGTTCCCAATTCGGTAAAAGTATTTTTCAGTTTCTGAAAAGGGGTTTTGATGAGTTGGAAGAACCCATTGGCTTGTTTTTTCAAAAAAAGCACATTCAACTGATTCGGCGAACCCGCCCAAAGCCAGAGATTCCCTTGTTGATCGGCCTTCAGGTAACGTACAAACAGGTTGCCCACTACTTTCGAGAATTGAGGATGTTTTTCAAAGCGATCTTGGGCTTCATTGTAACGATAAAGCCCTTTTTTGGTGGCTACCAAAGCGTCATCGCCCACCTGGAAAACTCGATTCCCATTATTGGCGGGCAGCCCTTGCAAAGTATCGTATTTTTTTTGCTCAATGAGGCTGTCCAGAGTGGTATTGAGGGTGATTTTAGAAAGTACTCCGTTGTCATTACTTGTCCAGAGTTTTCCTGGTTTATATTCTACCAAAAAAGGAATGGTACCAACACTATTTTTAATTGAAGTAGCTTTCCATCTTTGATTTTCTCGTACAACTTTAATCAGGCCATTCCTGGCACCTGCAATGAGTGTTGTTGGGTTTTGTAAACTAGTAATGAATTTCCAAATATACCGTTCTTTGGCGATTTCATAGTTTTTCTGGGTTTGGGTATTATAAATCCATATTCCGGCATTATAACCTACCAATATTTCATCTTGGTGAGGGTATATATCAAATATATTAGTGATTTGGTCATTGATTGAGGTAATATGATTGATTTCCAGATAGTTGGTGTTTTTCCAAGGTATTGAGAAAATACCTCCCTGAATAGTACCAAAGTAAGCTTTATTATTGACAATTGCCGAGGATGTGATATTAGAACTTAACCCAAGCGTTTGATTGTAAGAAGAAAAGGGAGCGTTTAGAATTATTTTTCCTAAACCAGAAGGTTTAGCTACCCAAATATTATGATTATTATCAGAGAAAAGGTTATAAATATATGGCTTTACAATAACATGTTCGCCAAATACTGTGAATTATTATTGGTAAAAAAAAGGGGATTG
>CALDJV010000632.1 GCA_937899305.1 uncultured Cytophagaceae bacterium | reverse complement strand
TTATTTAAGAAACAATTAGATCAATAATACTTTTACCAAGTTTTCAATAAATAACCAATTACAGAAATATGCCTACCGCAGATAAAATTTATAACAGTGCTGCTGATTTTCTACCCACCATCAAACGCTGGAAATCTGAAGGAAACAAAGTTGTTTTTACAAATGGGTGTTTTGATATCGTACACTTGGGCCATCTAGATTACTTAGAAAAAGCAAGGGCGTTAGGACAGAAATTAGTAGTTGGGCTCAACACCGACGCATCTATTACTCGTTTGAAAGGCAAAACTCGCCCCATTGTACCCGAAACAGCCCGTGCCCGTATGTTGGCAGCCCTCGAGTTTGTAGATGGAGTCGTTTTATTTGCCGATGATACTCCTCTGACTTTGATTCAGACCTTGCTCCCTGATATACTCACCAAAGGGAATGATTATTCGGTAGACAATATAGTAGGCGCCAAAGAAGTCATTGCTCACGGAGGATCAGTAGAAACCATTGAACTGGTCGCGGGTTACTCTACTTCCAATATCATTCAAAAAATCCTCGATGTACACTAGTAGTCATCTAATGAACACTGTTTTTTATAGAAATAAGTCAGTCAGCTTCCAAACAAGCGAATAGGATTAGACAAGCATCATCGCTTTTTGTATTTTATTGATATGCTTTTTTAGGCAAAATTCTTTGCTCAAATCATCTAATTCAAATATTTTCTATTTAATTATCTTAGAATATTAAAATACTAAACATCCTATCATCATAAATTTAATTTAAAAATATTAGATTAATTCATTTAAAAAGTCTGAGACTTACTTGCTCAGGCTTTTTTTTATTGGTCATAAATATTATGTTTGCATAACGTTAAAATATAAAAATACTAATATTTTCTATGGCCGATACGATTTCAATTCCAACTCAGTCACCTGATTTTTTGACTGAACAACATATAGAAGTAAGAGATGCTGCCCGTGATTTTGCTCAGACCAAACTTTTACCTGGAGTAATTGAACGTGATACCAATCAAACCCCTGCACTTGCTGAACTCAAAGAAATGGGCGAGTTGGGTTTTATGGGAATGATGGTAAACGAAAAATATGGAGGTGCCGGAATGGACACCGTATCTTATGTATTAGCGATGGAGGAATTATCTAAGATAGATGCTTCCAGTTCGGTCGCTATGTCAGTAAATAATTCGTTGGTTTGTTGGGGATTGGAAGAATACGGTAATGAGGCACAAAAGGAGAAATATTTGACTCCTTTGGCCAGTGGACAAAAATTTGGCGCTTTTTGTCTTTCTGAGCCCGAAGCAGGATCTGATGCTACTTCACAACGCACTACTGCCGAAGACAAGGGAGATTATTATCTTTTGAATGGTACCAAAAACTGGATCACCAATGGTAGTATTGCTGATACTTATTTAGTGATTGCCCAAACTTACCCAGAAAAAGGCCACCGTGGCATCAATGTGTTGATTGTAGAGAAGGGGATGGAAGGTTTTGTGATTGGGAAGAAAGAAGACAAACTGGGAATACGCGGGTCGGATACCCATTCGTTGATGTTTACCGATGTAAAAGTACCTAAGGAGAATCGCATCGGAGAAGACGGCTTTGGTTTTAAGTTTGCTATGAAAACATTGGATGGCGGCCGCATCGGTATTGCTGCTCAAGCATTGGGCATCGCCTCTGGAGCCTATGAGCTTGCATTGAAGTATTCAAAAGAAAGAAAAGCTTTTGGTAAATCTATTTCTCAGCACCAAGCCATTGCGTTTAAATTGGCCGATATGGCTACCAATATCGAAGCCGCTCGTTTGTTGGTAGTCAAAGCAGCACGTGCCAAAGACATGGGACAAGATTATGCACAACTGAGTGCCATGGCCAAGTTGTTTGCCTCTAAGGTAGCTATGGAAACCACCGTAGAAGCAGTACAGGTACACGGTGGCTATGGTTATGTAAAAGAATATCACGTAGAAAGATTGATGAGAGATGCCAAAATCACCCAAATTTACGAAGGAACTTCTGAAATCCAGAAGCTAGTGATTTCTCGCGGAATCTTGAAATAATCTCATTTATCACTAAAAACATACTTCTGTTAAAATAAAGTGTATGTGCATTTGTTTGCATACACTTTATTTTTTACCTTTACATTAAGTTGGATTAGTGCAATTCTCAGGTATATAACTCGTTCTAAATTCGGGAGTTAAACTATTAAAGATAATGGAAGATTACAATAAAATAATTGAGTCACTGGGTGTTAAGTACCGAAGAGCCAAGAATATAAAAATTCTACAACCAACCAGAGTAGAAAATCACTACGATGTAGAAAATTATATTTTACTGCTTCACGATGGCGAAATATCTTTTGGTGACGGAACCGAAGTTGTTGAAAAAGGTGACATGTTGTTTATTCCAGGTGGTAAGCAGTCTACTATTTGGTATGGAAACAATGCCCATGAAAGTACAATCAACAACGAAGAGTTCATCAGCAACAAAGACCAGTATTTCGAGGCCAACGAGGATTCTACCTTGGTAGGTAAGCTCCCTACTTCTTTTAGTTATGTGGCCTTTGAGTCAAAAGTATTTGACTCTATCAGTTTCTTTGCTTCTCTTGATATTCCCCCATTCATCATTAGCAACAATGCAGGTTTGGCACGCATCGTGAAAGAGGTAGTAGTAGAAAGCTTGGGCGACATGCCAGGTAAAAGCCGTATGGTTCACCTCAAAACTGAGCAAATTGCGGTTGAAATTATTCGCTACATTCTAAAAAATAACATGTTTGTAGAGCGTCTTGCCACAAACAGTACTTATTTCAAAGATCCTCGTTTGATTGATATCTTTAACTATATTAAGGAGTATTTAGGAGGAGACCTGTCTAACAAAGTATTGGCAAGTGTAGCCAATGTATCAGAAGATTATGTAGGGCAGTATTTCAAGATGTTGACTGGGATCAACCCTCAAGACTACATTGAATACCAAAGAATGGAAAAAGCAGTACACATGTTGCGTACTTCTAATAAAAGCATCCGCGAAATTGGTTCAGAAGTAGGGTACAAAGATACCGCTTATTTCTGTCGTCGCTTCAAAATGATGTTTGGTATTCCGGCTGGTAAAATGCGTCGTCGTGACTCGTTAATGAACGTATAAGCTGTTACAAGTCATCAAAATGAAGGCTCCTGAATCCAGTTCAGGAGCTTTTTTTATAGCTTTCTTTTAGATGAATCACTCACTCCTGATCATTAACCATTGATAGAAGTTGCTCTTTAATTCATTTGCCTTCTTTATTTTCTTTGGAGTATTCTGGCTCGCTTTCAAGTTATTGCCTCACTCCTACCGCAAATATGGCCTACTCCTGGCCAGTTACTTCTTTTATGCTTTTTGGCAACCAATCTATCTATTGTTGCTCATTGGTTCTACCACCCTAGATTATGTTTGCTCACTTCAAATCGAGAACTTTCAAACCCACCCTCGACTCAAAAAAACATTCTTACTATTGAGCTTGGGAGTCAACTTGGGTACCTTGGTATTTTTTAAATACATTGATTTTATAGGGCAAAACATTGCCTCCTTGGGCCAGGCGTTTGGTTTACAAGCCGATTGGGTCACGCTTCATTTAGTTTTGCCATTGGGCATCTCTTTTTATACTTTTCAAACAATTAGTTATACCCTGGACGTATATTCGGGGCGCACCCGAGCTGAACGCAATTTTGTAAATTTGGCCTTGTACGTCAGTTTTTTTCCTCAACTCATTGCAGGTCCTATAGAGCGAGCCAAATACCTCATTCCTCAATTCGAAAAACTAAAACCTCAATTGAGTTCGGAAGCCCTATTTTGGCTTACTTTGGGTTTTTTCAAAAAAATGGTGGTGGCCGATAATCTGGCTCCTTTTGTAGACCGTATTTTCAACCCTCAATTGACTGCCTCTTCACTAGAATATTTATTGGGGGCCTACTCGTTTGCTATCCAGATTTACGCTGACTTTTCGGGTTATTCAGACATTGCGCTGGGTTTGGCATTGATGTTAGGGGTACGCCTACACCAGAATTTTCGGCAGCCTTATTTCGCCCTCTCTTTTCAAGAATTCTGGCGACGGTGGCACATTTCTTTGTCTGGTTGGCTGCGAGATTATTTGTACATTCCACTAGGTGGGAATCAATCAACCTACCGTTGGCTTACCCATCGTAATTTATTGATTACAATGCTGCTGGGTGGAATATGGCACGGAGCAGGGTGGACTTTTGTAGTCTGGGGATTGTTACATGGCTTGTTTCTCATGCTAGAGCGCCCCTTTTTAGGTTTTAAAATCCAATCGTCCGGGCTGAGATTACTGAAAGGAATTGTCGTATTTCATGCCGTCATGTTGGCATTTGTGGTTTTTAGAGTAGAGAACTTACTTCACTTCAAAACCATCATTGACCATATGAGTGCCAAAATGCAGTGGCAGTACGCCAGTTTTCCTAGTGTAGGGTTGCTCTTTGGGTTTGTACTATTACTGCTAGATGTAGCCATCCATAAAAACTGGTTGCTTGCCGACACCACTACACTCAACCCGCTTCAATACTGGACGCGTTATACTGTATTGTTAGCACTGTTTTGGGCCATTTTAATCTTTGGCGTGTTTCAGGGGTCACAGTTTATCTATTTTCAGTTTTAGAAGTCACATTGACGATATGAGAAACCGAGCCATCATTTCTATTTGCTTATTCTTGCTTCTTTTTGCTTTGGTAGAAGGGTGGTACCTTTGGCAGCGCTCCAAGTTACATACTTTATTGGATCAGGCTTTCTCTGAATTAAAGACGGATTCGGTTTTGTTTTTAGGCAATTCTCATATGAGTTTTGGCCTCGATACCGACTACCTTGCCCAAGGGGTGAATCTGGCTTACCCAAGCGAGCCTTTGTTATTCACTTATTTGAAAATCAAGCTATTGAGCCCTCGAACAGTCATCATTGCCCTCAATCCTCAACACCTCCAAAAAAACAACGACGATGCGCTTCAAAACGGGCTATTGAGCCAATATAGTTACCTCTACTTATATGCAAAACTAGATCGAGAAGCCAAACAGGATTTGCGACGATATACCCCCTCAGAACAATGGTTCTTTTTTAAAACCAAACAATGGCTCCCCTTTTTGGGCACTCGTCTATCTAGTCAACATCAACTAATCAATTGCCCTTTAGGGGGTTTTGAACCAGGCCATGCTCCAGCCCTTCCAATGAGTCCTGAATCGGTGGCCGCAAGAGTACAAACTGCTTTTGAAAATTATCAATATCAGGAATCTACCCTGCAACTCAAATACCTTCGTAAAACGGTGGCTTACTGTCAAAAGAAAGGGATTAGGCTGATTTTCATAAGCTTTCCAATCCAGCCAGGGTTTTACAAAGCCATTCCCAAAAAGGTGTTCAATCGCTTCCAGATCACCTTAAAACAGCTCAAAAAAATGGGAGCATTTGAGTACTGGGATTATACCACTCACTTTCCAAACCACCCTGAACTATTTTATGACGCAGATCACTTGAGTACCCAAGGGGCCAAAGCTTTTAGTCAAACCGTCAACCGTAGGCTTTTTTTTAGTCCACAGTCGACGGTCCATAGCTTTTTTTAGTTGGTAGTTCGGAGTCAGGAGTTGGTAGTTTTTCTTTAGTCCACAGTCGACGGTCGATAGTCCATAGTGGCGCAAAGCGGTACAAATGAATCATCGCTTCGCGCAACCATTTAGCCATTTAACAATGAGCGCAGCGGAACAATAGAACAATGCAACAATAAGCGAAACAATAGAACAACGAGCCATAGACAGAGCCATTTAACAATAAAACTTACGCCAATTCTATGATTTCTTCATCGACACCTTCGCCTCGATATATCGGATACTCGTCCTCAAAAAAGAACTTATCCTTATCAAAAGCAGGATACAAATCATTGAGCCATACTGCTTTAGGGTCGTATTTGGCAAAGAACGGACGGCATACCCAATCTGGATTACGCCCCTGAAGAAACTGAAGCACAAATACTTTTTCTCCCTGTAATTCCGAAATACCCAAAACTTGAACTTTTCCAGGTCCGGCTGACATACTAGGACCTCTCACCGTACGGCAAACTCCACTTACCCGCTGATAGGCATCCTGAAAAATCTGCCAAGCCCGCTCTAGTTCTACCGCAAAATAGTCTTGAGCTCCAGTATCGCGAGCCAAAAACATGTAGTAAGGAATACAACCCAAGTCTACTTGCTTGCGCCACATGGTAGCCCAAGCTTCGGCTGAATCGTTGATATTCTTCATTACTGGCGACTGGGTACGAATGGCAGTTCCAGTATTCAAAATACGTCCAATGGCTTTTTGTACCTCTTCGGTTTCCAGCTCTCTCCCGTGATTAAAATGCGACATAAAAGCCAAGTGCTTTCCTGATTTATTTACTTTTTCAAACGAGCGAAGCAAATCATCCGCATCTGCATCAGTCGTAAACCGTTGCGGCCAGTAACCCAATGCCTTGGTACCTAACCGAATCGTTTTTAGATTGGGCAAATCAGCCTCTAACAACGCATCTATATACGAGCTTAAGATCTTGGTTTTCATGATGAGTGGATCGCCACCCGTAAACAAAATATCGGTAATGTGAGGGTTTGCTTTGATGTATTTAACCAGTAGTTCGGTTTCACGCATGGCGAACTTTAGTTCATTGATGCCCACGAATTGAGGCCAACGAAAACAAAAAGTACAGTAAGCATGACAGGTTTGCCCCTGACTAGGGAAAAATAACATCGTTTCGCGATACTTATGCTGGACGCCAGTCAGTTTTACCCCTTCTACTTCTGGAACATTGTCTTTCATTTGTCCGGCAGGATGGGGGTTGAGCTGCATGCGGATTTTATTTACTTCTGCTTTGAGTTCGGCCCGACCAGTACCTGACTTTAACAGATGAGCCACATGCTCGAAATGGGCTGGTTTGAGCATATCACGTTGAGGGAAGGTTAAAATAAATATGGGATCGTTGGCATAGTTACTCCAATCAATCAAATCGTCTACCACATAATTATTGGCTTTGAACGGCAACACGTTACCCACCACTTCAATGGCAAACTTTTCGTCTTCGGTGAGATTGGCTTCAACTTGAGGAATGTTTCTGAAATTTTTTAGTGTAAAGTTTTGGTATTTTGGCATCTGTTTTTCGTGTGATTCGAAACCATACATAACTTTTTAGGTATATCCTGGAAAAAAATCGGCAT
>CALDJV010000631.1 GCA_937899305.1 uncultured Cytophagaceae bacterium | reverse complement strand
TTGTGAAGACCTACTTCACCCTCACTGAGTTCGGGAGGACAGGGAACGTTTGCTACATAATCAAACCTGTAGCAGTTGTAATTGGACCAGGTTGGTATTGAAACGACAAAGTGCTTATGGTCTTGATCGTTTCTTGACTAGTGTTAATTGGACCATGTTGGTATTGAAACGTCATTTGAACGAGCTTGCGATTGAATTCAATTACAATGTTAATTGGACCATATTGGTATTGAAACGTTCGTTCTACTAGGTGCGTCAGCCCGATAGATAAAAGTGTTAATTGGACCATATTGGTATCAAAACATAGCTTCCATAACTTGCTAGATGAGGGGTGGATGAAGTGGGAAAACATCAAGTTTTGTGAAGACCTACTTCACCCTCACTGAGTTCGGGAGGACAGGGAACGTTTGCTATATAATCAAACCTGTAGTAGTTGCAATTGATATTGAAACAAATTACAAATCTTGCTGTCGATTCTGTGAGTGTCCCCATTGATTTCCTTTCAGAAAAATCAAGAACTTAGGAGTTATTCCAAGTAGTAAAAATGAACGCAGATTCTTCGGCAGGCTCAGAATGACCATATGCCACGAAGTAAATCGTCATCAACATAAATGTGTTTTGGGTGCCCAAAAACCGAAGTGACAACTTTAATGTGCGGAACTCAACGCAGTTTGTTAGAACTCGGGAAGACAGGGTGCGCCTCGAAAATCAGAAAACCAAGCGCCATCATTCGATCTTTCTTACTTTGTCTAGCTTGCCAATCCGGAAGCCCATGCTCAACATAAAGATGTGGAAGCTGCCTTGGGAAGTCAGGAAGTATTCTTCTATCTCATTTTCGCCATTGGTCAAAGTATTTACCTCGATATCCAGGATATTGGCAAAACCCAAGTTGAACCGATACCTGCCACCAATAAAGAAACGTTTCCCCAAAAACAAGTCAAAACCTGCTCCCAGCTCTCCCAGTACGTAGGTGGGTTTATAATGCAGTTTTTTGGTCAAGACCTCAGTTGTATTTTCGGTGGTGGCAAAACTAAAGGTATAGCCGCCCGAACTGAAAACCAGGTTGACGCCTACCGTGGCAAAAAGATGCAAATGGTTGTCAAACACGCTCATTCTGGACTGTACCCGCAGCGGTACCTGGATTTGTTCTTGAGCAAATTGCACGCTGGTAGAATCAAACACTCCACCTTTGATCAAGTCTACCCCCAAAGCGCCTTGATAAATGCCCGTTTCCAGGTGCCAAGACTTATACAACTGGCGGGTAAATACAAATGCCGGAATGGGAGGAGTATCTTGTTTGTAATCTACGTTTTGCTGGGGGTTTTTGAAGTTGGCCATCTGGACGCTTACCCCAAACTCATACGATAAATACATCCGTTTTTGGCCGTACCCATTCAGGTACATGCCCAAAAAAACCAGCACACAGCCCCCCTTGACCAATCTTTGAAATTTTATCATATCGATTAGAAGTTGATATTGAGTAACGTATTCGCAATTGCACACTGCTTTACGTTGAACACATTCCGCAAGCAAGTAGTTTGCCCAGCTTTATAAAATCATACATACCATTCATGCTCGAAACCACTTCTTTGGTAAACTCACCAGAGTTTATAAGAACCAAAGTGGTTATTTTTAACCTATACTATTCCATCACCTTAAAAATTTCACAAATGATAAAGAAAAATTTAATTGCCTACACACTTATTCTCTTTTGTATTGGGTTTTCTACCACGGTACAAGCCCAGTCGTTCGAGTCGTTTTTGGCCCTCTTTCCTACTCTCGAGACGCCTAGCAAACTGAATACCCAACAGCTCAACAAAATTTGGAATACCCGATCGGCCATTCCTCATCAATTTGCCGATAAATATTTTCAGGGGGAGGAATACCTGTACATGAAGAATTACCAAAAACTGAAAAAGGATGGTTTTACCTGGAAACCAGTGGGCAAAGTAAAAATCAGCAAAAAAAACTGGGCGGTCTTATATCTTACTGGTGGCAAAAGCTGGTCATTTACTACCTTTTGTATCCATACGTATAAAAAAGGCGGAAAAATAAAAATGAGTGTAGAAAATGGAATTTACTTTGGAAACACCCGTTTGTTTAAAGTAGAGGTCAATATTGATTTCAAAGATGCCAAAAATTTTATTGCTCAGGTTGTTTCTAATGGTAAAGAGGAAAGCCGAAGGGCCTTCAAAATAAGTTCGGGAGGTTATATTGATGACAAGAATGTAGAGAAGTAGTAATCATCATTAGTCAGACAAAATTATCCACATATGATGGTTTCATTGTGATATGGCTAAATGGTTGCGCAATGCGTTGCTTAACCATATAATATAACCCATCCTTCAACTTCAATCAAAAACGATCTTTTTGTGAGGCCTCGCGATACTCGTCGGGATCTATCTGAAGGTTTTTCTCAAAGGATTTCTGAAAGCTTTTCAATGAATTGAAACCTGCACTGAAACCAATGTTGGTGGTGGGTACGTGGCTTTTGGAGGCGTCGGACAGCATTTTTTTGGCAAACTCTACCCGATATTGTTCAATAAAATCATCAAAGTGATGGTCAAAATGATTGGTCAATAATCGTTGCAGCAAGTCAGGAGTCACATTCATTTTTTCGGCAAATTGCTCTAGGGTCAACTGACTGTCTACATAAGGCTTTTCTTCTTCCATAAATAAAAGCAACTGACCTTTGAACTCCTCTACTTCGTCCTCGGCCAAATCAGACTTGCGCTTGACCACCTCGTTTTGGTGTACTTGAGTTGGCAAAGCATCATCGCCCAATAACAAACGAAACATGTTGGGCTGCACATAGGCTTGATAAGCAATCCAATAACTGATCCCTGAAATGATCCCAAATTTTATTACTGGTTGTAAAATCACCGTCAGGGTATCGTCACCTATCAAAGTCAGCTTGGTGTCTATGATCAACAAGATCTCAAAAAATTGCACTGCCCCTAGTACCCAAATAAACCAATTGAGTCGGATCCCTTTTACTTCGTTGTAGGTGGTTTGCACCTTG
>CALDJV010000630.1 GCA_937899305.1 uncultured Cytophagaceae bacterium | reverse complement strand
CTATGCCGATTTTTTTCCAGGATATACCTAAAAAGTTATGTATGGTTTCGAAACACCAGGAACTCATTGAAAAGATGACTCGGCTTCCACAAAAAAACCTGTAAGTGTCTACTTACAGGCTCGTTTCTTTTCCAATTTGTATGGAGATGGTGAATCTATCGGCTCATTATCAATGTCAATAAGATCATTCCAACTGGGTAGGCCCAGGAGATCACCCCACTTAATACCGAAGCTCTATAATCTAGATTACTGAAGGCTTTCCACGCTTTGCGGTAATGTCTTAAACTAATAAATACAAACCCAACAAGTACCAACATACCAAAAATGCCTGTGCCTGTCATCAAAGTTTGCTTCATTACCAATTCACGAAGTAAATTGACCACAATGTATACAAAGTATAGAGAAGAGATTCCGAATACCAATGTATTGATGCTAAGCATCTTACGGGCATTCTTGTGTGATTCGCTGCTCATAAATAATATTAGGTTTTGGTTTATAATTGATTATTCAGTACTTAATATAACGAATTTTCCTGGTAAAAAGGTTACATCCGTCCACAAATTGGGCAAATAACCCATTTCAGACCATTCTCTACGGGCAGGATACAATGCCCAAACAAAGCCATCAACTCCATAAAAAAAGAGCCAGTCACACAAGGTGCTGGCTCTTTATATATGCATACTTTAAAAGTCATTACACTCCAAATAACAATCTTTCTGGTTCTTCCAACAATTGTTTTACTCTTACCAGGAAAGTAACTGCTTCGCGTCCATCTATGATGCGGTGGTCATAAGAAAGTGCCAAGTACATCATAGGGAGTATCTTTACTTCTCCATTGACTGCCATCGGACGATCCACAATGTTGTGCATTCCTAAGATAGCCGATTGAGGTGCGTTGATGATTGGGGTAGACATCATAGAACCAAACACACCACCGTTGGTAATGGTAAAGGTTCCTCCTTGCATTTCTTCAATCGATAATTTATTATCTCTTGCCTTGATTGCCAAGTTTTTGATCCCTTGCTCTACCTCGTGAAACGCCATCCCCTCTACATTTCGCAATACTGGCACCACCAACCCTTTGGGGGCAGATACTGCTACTGAGATGTCCACATAATCATTGTAAACCATTTCGTTGCCGTCGATTTGGGCATTTACTCCAGGGATTTCCAAAAGTGCAGTACTACAAGCTTTTGCAAAGAAGCCCATAAACCCAAGACTTACTCCATACTTTTCTTTGAACTGCTCTTTGTATTTGGCTCTGAAGTCCTTGATGGGCTGCATGTTGGCCTCATTGAAAGTAGTCAACATTGCAGTTTCGTTTTTCACAGAAACCAAACGACGAGCGACTGTCTTACGAAGTGGAGACATTCGTTTGCGACTTTGATTGCGGCTTCCAGGAGCAGGGGGAGGATTTGAAGCAGCAGTTTCTTTTTTTGCTGGGGCTGGGTTTGCCTTTGGCTGAGCCGTTTTTTGAGCCTTCATAGCATCCTCCTTGGTAATGCGTCCGCCTACGCCGGTTCCTTTTACCTCACTAGGATTGATTCCTTTTTCAGCCAAAATTTTTGCTGCTGCTGGAGAAGGGTGTCCTCCTGCGGTAGCATTACTTGTTGCAGCAGCACCTGCATTGGCAGGCGTAGCAGCTGGAGTACCATTGCTACTTGATTGTCCGCCTGCGGGGGCCTCAGTAGGCTTAATGGTACAAATCAGTTCGCCCACATTCAAAGTTTCACCTTCGCCAGCGATGACGTGTAATATGCCTGAAGCTTCAGCAGTCAAATCCTGAGAAGCCTTGTCAGTTTCTACTTCACAAATGGTTTCGTCCATCTCTACGAAGTCTCCTTCTTCTTTTAACCAAGCTCCAATTACCACTTCGGTAATGGATTCAGCCAATTCGGGAACTCGCATTTCTACTTCTTTGGCATCTGCCACTGGAGTAGCAATGGTGGTAGCGCTATCTGTAGAAGCATTAGCCGCAGCAGTAGCAGTGGTGGTAGTAGTACTGGCAGAAGCCCCATTTTCGCTGGCCTCGATGTGGCAAATCACATCACCTACCTGTACCGTTTCGCCTTCGGGCACGATAATACGAAGAATACCTGCTGATTCAGCCGCCAGCTCTTGGGCAGCTTTATCAGTTTCTACTTCGCAAATCATTTCATCTAACTCTACGTGGTCACCATCCTGTTTCAACCATTGAGAAATTACTACCTCGGAGATAGATTCCGCAAGATCAGGGATTTTCATTTCTACGGCCATAATAGTTTTCCTTTCAATTAATTTATTTTATTGTTTAGGATCAATCCGGTATCCAAAATTTAAAATCATCTCATTCATACAAGACTCCACAGTGAATTTAGTCAAACTTGATAGCTGATTGGACTGAATGTTGTGGACTATTGTTTAATACACAGGCTAATTTAAACATTTTTTTGTTTATTCCACAACTCCATTTTCAAGGCAGTAAAATGTAAGGCAACAACTACCTGAAGAGTGTCTCTAACAATCTGTCAGTTGTCGAATAAAAAGCGTATCTACTTATTTATATGCATCGTAATATTAAATAGGTTATTTTGTAAATAATCCTGGTTTTTTTATCCTTAAAATGTATTATATTAAGGTATTATTCAAAAAGACACACTATACAGCAATTCCTTTACCTTTCCTAACAGCAATTGAGACTGATTTCCAACTCCAGACTAGGAAACTTTGTTTTAGAAAATGGGCAACTTACGCCTTTGCCAGTACTTGGGCAAGAAAGATATAGAAACTCATTTCCCTTTGGAAAAGGCAAAACCTTATTGCTTGCTCAAAGAGCGATTAACGTTTATGATGGAAAATCTGTAAAACAGTTTTCGGCTTCATTAGATAACTATTTCAAAAAATTTAGAATTTATTGTTCAGCCAAAATCAATGAAAATTATTTTGCAATAGGCACTAGTACTTTGGAACAAAAGTAATTTAATATTCTTGTTTTCATTACTCTACAGTTTTTCTTAGCCCCTTTGGAATTGAAAACTCTTTGACC
>CALDJV010000629.1 GCA_937899305.1 uncultured Cytophagaceae bacterium | reverse complement strand
CCCGCGAAATAGACTCTGAGACCCCATTGTACTTAAAAAATACACTCAACAAACCATCATTGGTAAAAAGTTTTTTGGGAAGGGCGAGCTTGATCTGGGCTTCGCCTTTGCCATCAGTGGTCGTTTCATAGCTACCATGCGGCTCTCCAGCCAATTGGAGGCTGTAGTTGATCTTGTGTAACGCAATGGGCTTATTTTTCGAGTCGCGGGCTTTTAGCTGGGCGGTTACCTCCGCGTCACTTCCATAAGCTTCCCGGTCAAAATCAAGGGTGAGTAGCAAGCGGGGTTTGATGACAGTTTGTACCTGCAGGGTTTTCTCAAAGTGAGTGGTTTGGGCGTCTTGCATCCATTTGGTGTAAGCCTTAATCTTGTACAGTCCTCCAACTGCCTCGGGGGTCAAGTAAAATTCGCCACTGAATTTACCATCAGTTACGGCCAGTTTTAATTTACCCAAAGCACTGTCTTTGGGGTCAAACAATTCTACATACACAATGCTACTCAAATAATCGGGAGGGGTATTGTGATCTCCCATGAGGTAACCACTAAACCAAACGTGTTGACGAGGGGCATAAAAAGGCTTATCGGTATGTAAGTATATTTTTTCAGGGGTGTGGGTCTGATGGTAGGTGGTCAACTTTTTCTGAAAATCGGGATCACTGTTTGTATTGGAAAAACTTTTCATGGATGTTTTTTAAGTTTTGAAATATCACTATTGAATATTGAGGTAGTTTGGATCTTGTTATAGAGGAATGGAGACTACCATAGAATTTAACTTACGAAAAAAATAAAAGAAAGTGCCAGGTTTCTGAAATAAGTAAAGTGACTGCTTCATCAGGAGTTTGTTTTTGTTGGAGCTCGGAGTCCGACTGGTCCTAATAGGGTAAGGCAATGCATTGCCAAGCTACAGGTCGTGAGTTTAGGAATGGTATCAGCGGATCTAGTGCATTTTTCTTGTTCAAGAAGGGATATCGTGCCTGCAACCCAGCTGATCAGAGCACTTGGTTGTCACGCAAGGGGTCGCGGGTTCAAGTCCCGGACGGCTACCTTGCGACAACTTGACCCTGGTTGATGCATTATAAACAGTCTGTTATCCCCGGAGTACCTTTTATCTTACCAGAAACTGCCAAAAAAGGAGTTTGTTGGTAAGGAAGGGGTCACGAGTTGACCGTTCCTGAGTCCCAACTTGTGATGAGCCAACTTGGGGGCACTAATTTGTGTTTTTGTTATCATTTTTTGCGATAAATTTCACTTTAAAAACCGGTTGTTCATCCCTATTCAAGAGGCCCCGTCAGTTTTTAGGAGGCTTAGTTGGTTTATACTCGAAAATGGAAGTAAACAAAGCCTCCAAATAGTAGTTTTTGATGAGTACAAACAGTATTACCCAAAGATATGAAGTGATTACTTGGTTATTCAAAAGTGTATACTCCAATAAATAAGGTTTTTGCTCGGTTTTAATGGTGCTAAATGTACTTTAAAAGTCTATTTAGAGTGTTTAAGAGTGTAAATAGGTGGTTTTGGGTATGTCGTCAAAGAAGACACAACAGTAACCAGATTTTGAATAAAAAGTTACCCTGAAATACGCTGTAAATCATACAAAAAACCGAGTTTGGAGGGTGTTTTTATTGAATTACTTTAGTTGCCTTGTTAGGCTTGAAAAAACACTAAAAAAACACCTGAAAATGGCCTCGTTATACGGTGTTTTTTAGGTAATAGAAGGGCGTTTTCGGACCCCGTCAATTCCCTTGTGCGGTAAAAGAGGAAAACGCTTCGAGGCATCTATTCAACCGCCTCGATTCAATCAAATAACCATTCTTAAGCAGGTGTTTGGTGGTAGTAAAGAGAGGGTCCTGGGTTCGCAGTGGGTATATTTAATGGGCGAACAGCCCAACCCTTGGAATTTGGTTGATATTGAACCGTTTTATCGACTATCCGAGCCGACATCAGGGTGCTAAACCCAGTCAATTTGGGCAACTGCCCCAGCCAAACTACCCATTTGGGGGTAATAGGGCCCTCAAGTGAGCGTGTCCAGGTGGTCAATGTTCCATTTCAAGGTAAATCAAGGCGTTTTGTTTTGGAGACCAGCGCAGAGAACCCCTTCAAACCCAACTATTTAGTATGCCTGAGGCTACCCACGTGGGTCAAGAATGGTTGGAAAAAGATTGAGTCACGGTTTTTTTCATTCTGGAAACCGGGGTTCGATTCCCCTACCATTCTCAGGCTCCCTTTAGAAAACGGGTGACACATCACTGCACCCCCAACAGTACACTACTATACTCGACCACCTTCCAAATATTGCCTTCGGGTGCCACTGTAATGGGGCGAGGGCTGGCCGCTCCTGCGGTAATTACAAACAGTTTTTTGCGATTGGTACCCGCCACATCTTGCAAATTGGTAAACTCCATCCGAAAAGGAGTGGTGGGTTGGTAACCATTGGTAGGAGTGGCCCCTTTGTAGTAGGCACGGGTAAGTTCTGGGTGATCTTGCAATTGCACCTTGATGAGTGACATTTCTTGACTCAGCAAGGCAAACCCGTTGTAACTCTCATCTCCGCTGTCTGCTTTGAGGGCGGGTCCAGTAGCCGAAGTCACCAAAGCTTTGACCCCTTCACGGTTGTATTGTTGGTATACATTCAGCGCCATCACAAACATGGCCGCGCCTCCCTGGGGGGTACTGGCCACACTTTGTTGTACCTCCTGAAAGCGTTGGAGGTGTACGGGCAAACGGTTGAGTTCCACAAAATACTGGGTAGTATTGCCAGTAGAATCGATGCCTACCGTAGCCGTAATGGGATCTCCCAATGGCACATTTTCATTCAACAAATTATCGATACTTTGGCAAGCACTAAAGCAAACCAGACAGGTCAGGCAAAATAGCAACTGTTTCATAGGTTCAATTGTGTTTTTGAGTAGGTTTTACCTATTGATAAGACAGGAGCAAGAAAGGTTAACCAGAAAGAAGGTGATAGATAACAATGACTGTTAAATCAGCTTTTATTATTTTGATTGAGATACTTGGGGCTTAAGC
>CALDJV010000628.1 GCA_937899305.1 uncultured Cytophagaceae bacterium | reverse complement strand
AAGCAAGACTGTTAATTAAACTAAAACAACAGACAACGTGCGGAAAGTCGGTTTTTACAAAGCTTTGAGAAATTTTAGAGGGGATGCCGAAGTGGGGACTTATCTGACGCGTATTGCAATTAATTTGTCGTTAAATGAGTTAAAGAAACGCAAGCGTAAGCACTTATTTTCCTTATTTTCGTCCAATGATCAGCAAGAAGACCGCATCAGGTCTATTGCCGACGAAGACCAGGAAGGAGTACGCGACACAAAGGAGGTAGTACATCGAGCGATTCAAATGCTGGATGCCAATTTTAGAAGTGTAGTGGTGTTGCGAATGATTGATGGGTATTCTACCAAAGAAACTGCAGAGATTTTGAAGGTTCCGCTGGGAACAGTACTTTCCCGTTTGAAACGGGCCCAACAAAAACTACAAAAGATTTTAAAGGAATTGAATTGACGTAACTCATGAAAGATCTGAACCAAAAAAATGAAAATCCAAATTACCAACGTGCCTATGCGCTATTACTGGCCTCTTTTGATCGGAAGCTGACTAGTAAGGAGCAAGCCACTTTGGACCAGGGGTTGACCGATTTTACCGGGTTACAGGCCGAAAAAACCGATTTAGAGCAGTTGAGGGCAATGGTTGGAGAGCAAACATATGCTTTCAAACCGTTTTTTGCCGGAAGGGTAATGCATAAAATCGAGCATTTGCAGCACTCGCGAGAAAAAGGCTTGTCGGGTTGGATGGTGCGAATTTTTCCAAAGGTAGCGATGTCAGGGCTTGCGATTATTATACTATTACTAGCCAGTACTTATTTGATAGAAGGGAGTTTTTCGTTAGATACTTTATTGGGTATTTCGGAAGTAGCTACCGAAGATGCAGATTATTATTTGATAGAGAATTTTTAGATTATGAAAATCAGGACAATAGCCATATTGGTAGCCACTTTGTTGATTGGTATGGTACTGGGCTCGTTAGGTACAGGGTACTTTGTACGCAAGAAAGTGAAGAATATATCGAAACGCATGCGCAACCCTAAGCACTACAAACAGTTTTTGATGCATAAATTAAATTTGAGTGCTGACCAGCAAACGGTGATAGAACCTCTGATTGAGAGACATTTTAAGACACGTCGAGCACTACGGAAAAAACATTTTAAGGATTTGATTGAGGTCGAACAGCGGTTTCATAAGACGCTGGAACCACACTTAGAAGATGATCAAATGGCTTTTCTTAAACGACGACTAGAGCGTATGAAGCGGCGGCCTTGGCGAAGAGGACGATTCAAACATCGGCATCGTCCACCTCATCCACCCAGAGACGACTGAAACTGTTTCATTACTCTATTGTTCCGCCTACGGCTTATTGTTGTATTTTTCTACTGTTACATTGTTCCGCCTATGGCTCATTGTTGCATTGCTAAATGGTTGCGCGAGGCGATGATTTATTTGTATCGCTTTGCGCTACTATGGACCGTCGACCGTGGACTAAAGAAAACTACCTCCCCATTTTACGCTTCAGGTTGGCCAAATCGTCTTCGATATCTAATTTCCGGAACTCCTCTTTGAGTTCCAGTTCCTCCTCATCAATGTCGTATTCCAGCATCAAACGAATGATTTCAGTTTCGGCCAGGTCTTGGTTATCTATTTGGGCAATTTGAGTAATGCGTGCCGCCAAGTCAGCCCCCACCAGAGACACAATTTCGTATCCACGTTGTACCATTGCAATCAATGTATCCAATACAGTTCGTTGGTCTGCCATAAAACTATCGCTTAGGTTAGTAAAACTACATAAATAACTTAGCTCCTTCCGCAAGGTCAGGATTTTCAACATTTGACTAATTTCTTGCTGCCATGCGTCCCAAAAAAATAGTGCGAATTAACTTCGTTGAGCTCGTCACAGCAAGCTGTAGACTCGGTTGCAGGCTATTAGCCAATTTTTTCAGTCGTCTGACAATAAGCTATTGCATCAAATTTGGATTAGCTTCGCAGAGCTTGAACTTCGTTCTGCGGTTAGTTTATTTTTCCGTTTTACTTATTGTTGATTTATTGGTCTGAATTTAAGCAAAATATCGATATTTTTGTCCATCAAAGAGAATTCATTTTAATTAACATAATATAAGTGTTATTGACACTTAGAAAATGATTTCTACCTGAGGTAGTTGTTGCCGTAACCTTTTTATTTTTACTGGATAGATGGGGTTTCCTGTCAGGTGTAGTTTTTCCAAATGTTGGGTATTGACCAAGTGAGCCGGAAAATTTTCCAACAAATTATGTGACAGATCCAGACAATGGACTTTCAATGTTTTCAGTTGATCAGGAAGCTTCTTGAGTAAATTATTTTGAAAAGCCAAAGTAGCCAATTGAGGAATATCAAATATAAAATCGGGCAAATAATTCAAGCCATTGTCAGCTAAGTGCAGCTCGCTAAGTTGATGAAGAGCCACAGGGGCTTCAGGAAACTGTTTCAACCGATTGTGACTGAATGATAAGAACTCAAGGTGTGGTAAACTAAAGATGGATTGAGGTAGTTGGGTAAATTGATTATAATCCAG
>CALDJV010000627.1 GCA_937899305.1 uncultured Cytophagaceae bacterium | reverse complement strand
TCCTGGCCCAAATACGCAAACGAAGGCAACGCAATGTTGATTTCGGCTCCCCCCTTGAGTGCATCCGCCCCTGGAGTATGCACCGCTTCATCGGCGATTTCGAGGCGTACATTGGGCATAATAGGTGCCATTATAGAAAAATGCGCCAACCCGGTATTTTCTAAATTTTGAATGGTTTGCCCATCGGCACTTACCTTGCCTACTGGCCCCATTTCCCACTGCCCATCTTCCTCATTGTACAAGAGAAATGGCACCAAAGAATCAGCTTCCAGTTCCATAAAGTTTGTCATTTGAAAATCGGCTCCTCGACCATTCGTAATCTGGGTACCACTAGGCTCTAATGACCATACTTTGTCGGCCACAATGCCTTCGGGTAGGCTTACTGGAATTTTTTTAGCATCTAGTGCCGTTACCGCTACCTTTTGTTTGCCTTCGGGTAGGGCCAAGTCCTGGTTGGGTAAATAAATGGTAAGTTCGGTGCTGGCCTCGGTCAGGGTAGTCACACTTTGGCGGGCATTGATGGCCAGTCCACTTTGTTCTACTTTGGGTAACAAATAACGGCTACCTATATGCGTCACCTGCCCGTAGCGCAAAAATACCCGCATCTGAAAGCTTTGCAACGAAGATCCCAAATCAGCGGGAGGCTGCACTTCTATTTGGTTTTGTCCAGCCCGCAGGGTGTGACTTTTCAGGCAAAAATACCCCTGGCGATCACTCGTAGTTTGGCTTTGGGTAGCAGCAATACGAACCGTAGCGTTGGCAACAGGTGCATCGTTGATGTCCAGCAAGCGACCATACAGAGCGGTTTGTTGGGCATTGATTTTATACACCGTGATTTGCATCTCAGGACTGGCATTGCTTGCCTGATCCAAGGTTTTGAGGCGGAGCAGGTTTTGTCCTTCATTCAAAGGAATGTTTACCTCAAACGCTCCAGCATTGATGGGAAAGCTTTGGTCATTGACTTGTAAGGTAACTGCATCGGTACTGGTTTTTCCTGTCAAGGGTATTTCTTGGTTGGCCGTAGCCCAAAAACTCGAGCCATTCGTGAGTTCCAGGGTAGGGGCCACGCCATCGTAATAAAAGGCATAACTTTTTTCGGTGGTATTGGCCAACGAGTCGGCTACTTGAATTTTTACTTCATTGGCACCCGTTTTCAAATCAGTGACCACTACATTGGCTTCTGAGGCTCTAATGGCGGCTTGAGCAGTCACGTTCAATCCATTGAAGGTAATGCTCACCGAATCAGTATCTATCCCCGCTTGGTCTTCGTAGGCTACTTGTATGGCAACTTTGTCTTGATTGATGTAGCTATCGGGTACTGGGTACACCAAGTCAATGGTTGGGGGCGCAACATCCACACTGAACGAATACTCATAGGTGCCACTGTTTCCACATAAATCGCTATAGGTCAATTTAAGCTGATGGCGTCCAGCACTTAGGCTTTGGGCTGGATGCCATACCACCTGTTGCTCCACCTGCGAAACTCCTTCGTTAATTGTTTGCCCATCGAGTGCCAAGGTAAAACTGGCCAGCCCTGAGCCCTGTACCGTAGCGCATTGCCCTAGTTTTATTTTTCTAAATACCTTGCGATCCAGGCTTAAATACAATAAAGCCAAGTCTTTTTTGAGCTGTAAGATTTCCTCGAGCGTGGCTGTGGTAAGTGCTTGCAAGCTTTCGGCTTCTTGTTGGATAATCTCTTCTACAGTTTTAAAGAGTAATCCTTGATATAAATTGGCGCTAATATCTACGGCAGTGATCATTTGAGCGCGTTCGTAAGCGCGTAGCAACTCAAGTTGACTCAGGCCAGGAACTCGATCCTGGGTAGGGTTCAGTTGGAGTAAATCAATGATTTTATCTATGCCAACGCGTTGTAGTTGGTGCAAACTGAGTCCGCCTACGCCTAATATATTGTCAATCGGAAGCCGGGAGATGGCCGGCAAAGGTTGATCAGTTAAATCAAACGTAAAGCTGGAATGCTGAGGGCCAACCATTGCTTCATCGGCGGGAGAAACACTTTTGACATAAGGAGGAATGGTATCTACAAATAATGAATGATAGACCCATTCTGAGGTATTACTCATTTGGTCAGCGGCCTGTATGGCTACTTGGTGTTGTCCTTCCCAGAGATTGTTTTTGATGAAAAGTTCAAATTCCTGGTAATCATTCTCCGAAAAACGGTTGATTTCCAATAACTCAAAATTGACTGCCGAGCCATTGATGCGTACTGCAAGCCTGTCAGTATCCAACCGGCTTCCGTTATCTTGCAGCCGCAGGGTGAGCACTGGATTGATGTCTTTGGAATAGGTTTGGGCTTCGGGGAATACTACCGTAGGAGGCTGCGTATCGAGCAAGATAGTATATAAATGGGTATAGCTCACGTAAGGAAAAGCCTCAGGAATAACAGATAGATATAGGCGATTTTCGCCCTCTTGTAGTGGAGACTTGGGCAATAAGGTAAATTGTTTGCCATCAAACAACAGTTGTTCGGAGTGATCTTCGTCGTTGAGTGTTACTTTGAAATGAAGCTTTTCATTGACGTTGTAAGTGGCAAAGGGTACTTCCTTTTTGCCCTCTTTGAGCATTTGCTGCAATGAAAAACGAAGAACAGGTAAGGGTTGATTTGTAAGTGCGGGGCTAACGGGTAA
>CALDJV010000626.1 GCA_937899305.1 uncultured Cytophagaceae bacterium | reverse complement strand
CCCGAACCCGAACCTTAAAAAATTGGAAAGTTTTTTGAATCCTTCTAACTTGGAATCTTTAAATCACGAACTAACTCTATGACAAGGCTTAAAATTGGCGGAGCAACCCTAAACCAAACTCCTTTGGATTGGGCAAACAACCTTAATAATATAAAGCAGGCTATCAACCAAGCCATCGATCAGAAAGTAGATATCTTATGCCTTCCTGAGCTGTGCATTACCGGATATGGTTGTGAAGATATGTTTTTGAGTGATTGGCTTGCTGTCAAAGCAATGGATCAGCTCAAGAAAATTCAGCCCTGGTGTACCGATATTGTAGTAGCAGTGGGCCTGCCTATCCGCTTTGATGGAGATCTGTATGACTGTACCTGCTTGTTGTACAACCAAGAAATATTGGGGTTTTCGGCCAAACAAAACCTGGCCAATGATGGGGTACATTACGAACCACGTTGGTTTAAGCCCTGGCAGGCAGGTAGGGTAGAAACCATTAAAATTGGCAAACAAAAATACCCTTTTGGTGACTTGATTTATTTGGCCAAAAACATAAAAATTGGTTTCGAAATTTGTGAAGACGCCTGGAGTGGTCAAAAACGCCCTGCCCACCAATTGAACAAGCGTAAAGTCCATTTAGTACTCAATCCAAGCGCCAGTCACTTTGCTTTTGGCAAGGCGGCTCACCGTGAGGCATTGATGCTGGAGGCTCAAACTCCTGCTTACATCTATTGCAATTTATTGGGCAATGAATCGGGTAAAATGATTTATGATGGTCAAGTATTTATTACCCAAGGAAACCAAGTGATTTGTCGTAATGAGTTACTCTCTTTTGAAAATGTAAATCTCACCACAGCAAATATTGATTTCAAGCATCCCGAAAACTCTGATAGCCCTGCTCCTCCTTTGATGCTTACCAAAAATGAAGAATTTGTCAAAGCCCTTTCGTTGGCCTTGTTTGACTACATGCGCAAGAGCTACAGCAATGGGTTTGTGTTATCACTATCGGGTGGAGCCGACTCGTCTGTTTGCGCTGTGATGGTGGGCGAAATGGTTAAAAGAGGGGTAGCGGAACTAGGCTGGAAAAAATTTTTAAACAAAACCAATATCCAAATAGACCAAGATGCCCTGGAAGACGCTTTACGGGAAGAAGACCCACCAGTAAAACACCTTACGAAACATTTACTCACTTGTGTATATCAGTCTTCGGACAATTCAAGTTATCAAACCCTTAATTCGGCCAAGCTTTTGGCTCAAGACTTGGGGGCTACCTTTCATCACTGGAGTATCAAAGAGGATGTCACCAGTTATTCCAAAAAAATAGAATACATCATCAATCAAACCCTGAGCTGGCACAAGCATGACATTGCTTTGCAAAATATACAGGCCAGGGCAAGATCTCCCATTATTTGGATGCTCACCAATATTAAAGGAGCTCTGCTCATTGCCACCTCAAATCGTAGTGAAGGTAGTGTGGGCTATACCACTATGGATGGAGATACCTCGGGCAGTATTTCGCCCATTGCTGGAGTAGATAAACAATTTATCCGGGAATGGCTCAAGTGGGCCGAAACTGGACTTGGTTATTCCGAACTCAAGCATGTAAATGGCTTACAACCTACCGCTGAGCTCCGTCCCAAGGATGACGAAAACAACCAGCCTCAAACCGACGAGAAAGATCTGATGCCTTATGAGGTATTGCAAGCCATCGAGCGGCTGGCCCTCCACGAAAGGCTGTCACCTCAACAAATATTTGCTACTTTGCAGGCACAAGGAACAACCGATAAAGCTTTGTTGAAAACCCACATCCAGAAGTTTTTCCGGCTGTGGAGCCGCAATCAATGGAAACGGGAACGTTTTGCGCCTTCTTTTCATTTAGACGATTACAGCATCGATCCACGTAGTTGGTTTCGTTTTCCGATACTTTCGGGAGGGTTCAAAGAGGAGTTGGAAGAATTGTAAAGCTTGTAGCGATACCTGAAAAAAGTTCGAGATAATGTTCCTCGATTGTTGAATAATGGTGTTTCAGATAAGAAGCTTCTGACCTAAGTAAAACTACATCAATAACCTAATCCATTTGGCTGATCTCTCGTCGCCATACTTCCTCAAAAAATAGTTCCGTAGCTTTGGCTACGCAAAGATTTTTTGAATCGTCTGGCAACTAGATATTACACCAAATTTGGATTACTTTATTTTTTCCGTTTTACTAATGTAAAATTTGATTTCAGAATATCAATTTTCCTTCGCCTCTATTTGAATCCAGAATTGCTCTATAGAGACTTTTTAAGGTCTCACTACGTATTCTAAGTAAGTAATCAAACTATAAAACGAATGAAACATTGTTACCACTTACCAATCATTTTATTGGTTTTGCTTTTTGGTCTCAATAGTTGTGGAGACCAATGCACTGGTACCACAGGGGAGCCCATACTTCACCTCTTTTTTACCAATGCAACCGGATCTTCAATTGCCCCAGGATATAGTCGAGTATATGCAATAGATGGCAACAATGAAATCAAAGGTGACATTGAGCTTGGTACCAATGTCCGAAGTTACCTGTTGCCTTTTTCTACGTTGGAAAATCAAATTACTTATGTATTTGAACATTAGTGAGCGGCAAGCATTTTGATTAAGAGGCATATTGCCCAAAAAA
>CALDJV010000625.1 GCA_937899305.1 uncultured Cytophagaceae bacterium | reverse complement strand
TCAATTACAAGGACTGAAGTTACAACATCTTAATGAAAATCAAAAAGATGCTTTAAAAGCCCAAAAAACGCCTAACTCTTGGGTGAAACAATTGAAATTACAATTTGCTCAAACTACCAATACTACCCAAGTAACCAAGAACACATCAGAAGCACTAGATAAAAAAATAAATGAACTCAAGACCATAGATGCAAAGGCCGCTGCGGAATTGAAAAGTGATTTAAAAATCCACTTTGGACTGAATAATCCGGCATTGGTGGAGGCCTGGTATGAATTATACAAGTCCAACCTGATGTCACTCAGAACCGAGGTAGATACCTTAAAAAAAGTAGCCGAAAATATAGCCCTCATCCAACAAGTAGGCGGGTATCTTATTTGGCTGAGGATGGAAAGAGCAGTGGGAAACGATAATTTGGGTAAATTATCGGAGAGGGAATTGAATATTTTAAAAAGATTAGATGATGTAGATATGGCGAAATTAGGAGGGAAATCTTTAGCTGCCTTACAAGATATTGTTCAGAAAATTGAGGAAAAGCTTGATTATGTCATCAAATACCGACCGTATCGCGATAAGCAGGGACCAGAAGTATACAAAGAAGCGTTCCGATTGATAAACTTAGTAAATGCCCCCGTTCCTGGACTGCAATCATCCATTAAAGGGATTCCAAAAAGTGAAATGAATTTGGTAAAAGTTACGAAGGGTGAATCAGATGGGAAAGAAACAAGAATAAGAGAAGGGGAGATGGATAAACGAGGCTTAAAGATCACGACGAGGGTTACCCAAAAAGAAGGCTTACCGTTAAAAATTGTAGAAACCCAAATCGGTAAAGAAGGTACCTTTATAAGGATTTTTGATACATCGAAAAAAAGTGTTGCCCTTAAGTACGAGTTTCGCCTTACTGGCAGAACCTTTATGCCCCACGACCCTAGCTTGGTAGGAAACAGGGGAATACCTCATGGCTTATATGCGTTTATTCACCAAAGCAAGACAATTGGCTTTGACCTGGATACGCTCCATGTATTAGAGATAACAGACATTAAAAACAGGAAAACCCACCGGGAATTGGCCATGCTCAGAAAACGCCATCGCGATAAATCGTACACTGAACTGATTAGGCATACCTATATGTATAACTATGCCAAGACGTTTATCCAACAAATTGGGAGAGAAGTGGCTTCAGTAAAGTTAGAAGGAATGAAAATGGATAAAATAAAGACAAAAGAAGCGGACCTTGATTTATACGGATTGAAAGTTGGCGATGAAATAACAACCGCAATCAGAAAAATTATTATAACATTGAAACCAAAAAAATGAAGTTAGATAAAGTAGATTTTATATATAAAGGTGATAGCTTTCATATTTATGATACAAATCATTATGAGGTTTTCGCAGAGTTATTGTTTAAGCGGTTAAAGCATCAACACAAGTATTTGATGGCTAAAGACTGGTGTGATATACGAGAAAACAGCCTGGTCATTGCCTTTGATTATGATACCCTTCACGATGATTTGGAAAAACTGCCTTTGCAAAATGCCCACCAATTTTATCGGCGCATTTTTGTAATCAATTGGTGGAATGGGCATTTAAATTCCCCTAGTGATTATCAAAACAAGTGCTTTGCGGGGAGCTTAGGCAATCATGCTTATTATGCAATTATGAATGATTTCAGGGCAGACATAGATTATTCATTTTATGCCGATAGCTATGCCTTAGAACATCTTAGAGAGGGAGCAATAGGTCCAAACAGGCAATGGAAAATAGGATCAACATGTGAAGTAGGGTTGTATGAGTCGGTTGTGTCTGAGGTGAACCTTTTACGGGCACTGGGTCTGTATCTGAGCGAGTATATGGAGAAGTATGAATGCTTGATACAACTCAACCCACTTTTAACCAACCATGCCAAAGGATACCAATCGGCCATTGACATACTTGATGAGCATAGTTTGGACCAGGAAAAACCAAATAGTTTTGCAATCAAATTGGCTGATCTAGTGGCTTATGTAGCCGAAAAAGGTGGGGGAAGCAATTTGTCAAATCAGGATGTTTCTGAGGTTTTTACAAATTATACAATAGAAGAAATTGCTCTTTGTGTATCTCAGTACGAAGAGGCAGTGTTTGATGCGACTCCTCTGTTTTTTAGAGATTATGTATACCCTGGTGACCGGATAAGGTTGGCCCTGGTGAAGTTGATGGCTTATGCTTACAACAAGAATAAAAACCTGACTTTGGATGAATACCCAGCGTACATCAGCAAAATAAAAGCGCAAATCAAAACCCACGAAGACCTAAAAGAAATCAAATTTGAGTTCCCAAAAATATATTCATTTATGGCCCAGAAAGCATACAAGTTGGGGAGAACTTTGGAAAAAGATTTATTGGGGAATAGTGAAGATGGTTTGCTAGACAGTGCATCATCAATATAATTGGTAAAATGATGAGTGTATTAGTGAATGATGAATTATTGTAATTTATTAGAAGGGTTTATTGTCTCTTTATCACAAGTTAATGTTTTACCAGACGAATTATATTTTGATAAGGTAATAGAAATCGGATTTGGTATCAGAAACTCTAGTTTAATTTTATCTGTAGAAAATCATTAGTGAGCGGCAAGCATTTTGAATAAGAGGTACATTGCCTAAAAAAT
>CALDJV010000624.1 GCA_937899305.1 uncultured Cytophagaceae bacterium | reverse complement strand
CCTCGTCAATCTGATGTAATGATTGTGGCCGGAACCGTTACTTTTAAAATGGCCGACCGCATCAAGCGATTGTATGAACAAATGGCTGAGCCACGTTATGTGGTTTCTATGGGTTCTTGTTCTAACTGTGGCGGGCCCTATTGGGAACACGGCTACCATGTAGTGAAAGGGGTAGATCGTATTGTACCAGTAGATGTATATGTGCCGGGTTGCCCCCCTCGCCCCGAAGCGTTGATTGGTGGCTTTATGAAGTTGCAGGAACAAGTGCGCAACGAACGATTACGAGCGCCTAAAGCGTTGGAAAAGTTGATGGAAAAAATAGACGCGACCAATTCCAGCGAAACGCATTGATATCAATAAAATTACTTTTATAGAAAGACTTAAAATAGAGATAAATTGGCAGCAGATTTTGTGTTTGGAGTACAGTCGGTAACCGAAACCCTTCACGCCGACAAACCGATTGATAAATTGTTCGTTCAGCGAGAACTGAGCAAAGCGTCTCCTAAGGTAGCTTATGTGTTAGAAGAAGCCAAAAAACGTGCGATTCCAGTAGCCAAGGTGCCATTGGAAAAACTCAATCGCATTACTCGTAAGAACCACCAAGGGATGATCGCATTCATATCAGCAGTGCGTTACCAGCCCTTGAGTAATATCATACCGCAGTTGTACGAAGAAGGTAAAGTGCCACTGATTTTGATACTTGACCGTGTTACTGATGTACGCAACTTTGGCGCCATTGCCCGTACCGCCGAGTGTGCTGGAATACACGCCATTGTGATTCCCAGTAAGGGAGCAGCCCAAGTAAATAGTGATGCTATGAAAACCTCTTCTGGGGCATTAAATTATTTGCCGGTTTGCCGAGAGCCCAACTTAGACAAAACCATTACCTTTTTGCAAGAGAGTGGACTCCAGATTGTGGCCTGTACCGAAAAAACTGAGGAAACGATTTATACCCCCGATTACACCTCGCCTACCGCCATTGTCATGGGTTCGGAGGAAGATGGAATCTCAAATACCTTGATTCGTAAGGCAGATCATTTGGCCAAGATTGCACTTAAAGGAAAAATTGGATCGCTCAACGTATCAGTAGCCACCGCCATCATCGTCTATGAAGCAGTAAGACAAAGAGAAATGTAGGGCGTCGTTTTAAAATTGACTCGATACCAATTGATGAGCAGGTAATGGAATGGCTTGTTTGATAGGAATGTCAAATATTTCACCCGCAATGACTACTTGACAAACTCCTATAGCTTTTACTTTTTTGGCATAAATGACCGAGAGTGCCGATAACAATTTATCGCTGGATATTTTGAACTGAACAGGCATGTACTCAAGTGTATGGGCGTGAATTATTTTTTGGCGGGGAAGTCGCCAGTGTCCCAGCTTTGAGGAATTATTGGGAGGAGTAATGTCTACATCCAAAGAATTGATTTTATAATCAAAAGGATGCTCATTTTTTAATCCGAGTTTCATCGATATGTTCATTCCACCTAGGCCCGAACTCGTTTTCAAGTTTCTGACCTTCAACCCCTCTTTACCAATGGTAAACTTGGTAATTAGATCTTGGTTGTCTTTGATACTCAATATTTGGGTATTGCTGTTACTCAATTTAAATGTTTTTACCAAGGTTTTCAGGGCGTAGGCACCTTTTATCTTCACCTCACATTTGTCTTGTTTTTGAAGCGCAGCATATACCTTGGCCAAAGATTTTACATCCAGCGCTACGTCCAATTCCAGGGTAGTCGTGGCACGAGGAGAAAGCGTGGCCTTGTCTGACTTTTGACTGGTGGCAATGGGTTGGTCATTGACGAAAATTTGATTTTGAATTTCACGAAGGTTGATTGGGAAATAGTTGGCATTGTGGATGGCTACTTCAGCTACCAGATGCATCGTCTTTCCTTCCAGTTTAATTGCTTTCACTTGTTTTAAAGCAACTACCTTGGGAGTACTGAGCGTAAAAGCAAACCCAACCAGTGCAAATAGCAACAGCAATAAGGTAAGCCGAATAACCCGTTTTCTGGTAAATATATTTTTAAGTTTAAATAGAGCCATAGTGTGATTTTAATCTTATTGCCACTACAATAATCGGGCATAGTACGTTTTTTTGAGCAGATATTATTACTTTTAACGTATGCGAGGTGTAAAAAAATCCCCTTTTTTATAATAATTCACGAGTGAAAGGCTGGATTGCCCAGCCAACAAATGGGCTTTCAATTCGTTACTAAATTTACTCCAATAAACAATTATATAACCAAGAATGATATGTTATCAATATTTAATCGTGATAAATATGTGTTAGAGGGAATCAGTGTTTCCCGAGGCATGTTTAGACAATACAGTATCTTTGATTATGAAACCAAGACCTTGATTTTAAAAATTGAAGAAAAATCTGATTTAGTAACCGGAGTATTGCGCCTGACAATGCTGGGGGGAATTGTACCTTTTGCATATCGAGCCTACAATCCAGTAGATGAATTGGTGTTTACCCTGAGAAAAGAAGTAAAATTTGGCAAGGTTTCCTTTATCGACGTGGTGGATCCAGAAGATAATATTATTGCCCAATTCCCCCGCGATTTATTGTTCTTTAGCAAACCCTTCGAGGTCTGGGATAAAGATCGTAACCCTTGGTTCAATATTCAACCTTCCTTTACAGGTACCACCAAGTTTTTTTCCAATGATCAGAAGTTGATGGTAGAAATGTCGCGCAAAGCAGGTGGTGAGTTCTCTTGGACTAACTTATTGTCTGGAACCAGTAATAGCCGCATGTTTATTGAAATCAAAGACATTGTACCCAAAGATGATATTATAAGGCAAATTATCTTGGCTACAATCATCTATCTACAATTGTAAATAAACAAACCATTAAGTAACGTTTTCAAAATAAGTGTCGAGTTTTAATGAAATTACTCAAAGTTAAACGAGGCGCTTTTTGCGCTCATAGCAGCGCTATGGGCAATAAAAGGAACGAAGTGTAACGAAGAGGAATAAATCTAAATCGGACAGTTATTGCGAACGCGTTACTAAAGGAGGGTAATTTTACCTTCCTTGAGATTAATGATCCAGTCGGTCAACTGCTTGACAACTTCTATTCTTGCGGCTTCTTCTACGTTTAAATTTTCGTGCTCCAAAGCATGAGGGTTGACCGATACCTCATTGCCTTTGTTACGATGTTCCTTGATGATTTTTCGGATGGTGGTAGTAGGGTCGTAATCCAGGTTTTGTAAATGATTGTTGAGCATCTGCTCTAACAAACCAGCCATGTTGTCAGGAGTATACGTTTTTTTGAGTGATAGGTCGTCGTCATTGTCTTCATCATCATCGTCATCATCCAATTCGTTAATCACTTCTTCAGTATTAATGTTCAAGTAGCGAGCAATGTCTAACTGTCCCTCTTGTGCCCAAGCGATGTCCCACCCTTTCCAGGTAGTATCTTGAAGCATCTTTACGAAATATTTTACTAAGAGTGCATTGTGCCATAAAAACTCATCTCCCCAAAAAAGTAAGTGCTGTTTGTCAATGTCTACCAGTACACTTCCTTCAGCCCAGATGGTATCTAATAGTTTCTCAGATACACTCAGGGGACGTATATACTGGATGAGAGAATCAGGACCATAAAAAAGTTTACGTCCTATAATGTTGGCATCCCAGTGTGCATAGTAGATATCATATTCCTGGTTTTCAATCAAAATATAATTGGTGCGGTGTCCCATGTGAGCTTAATTGAATTAAGAAAAGTAATCTTTTTAAATATATTATAGCAAAATGGATTTTACAGGCTTCTACACAAATAAAACATTTATTTTAGCCTTTTTCAATTTTTTATAGGGTTATTTGGAGGAGGTAAATGTTGTTCATTTATTGAAAATCTTACAGAGAGATTCCGAGGGGTTGGCGTTAGTTTGTGTTTAAAATGCATCTCTTTTTACGGTTTTTTTGAGACGATTTGCCGTTACTAAGAGCACTGGCTACTTTTGATCTCGCTTGAGTAGGCATCATTCAACAAATGGGTACTAGATTATCTGTCAATTGAAACATGAATAGTAGATATTGGAATTGTTAAAAATATAAACATCTGCTTGATACTTTGCTAGGCGAGTGAGTATCTTTGTGTTTATGGCAGACCAACGAAACGAACACCTTGATGCTGATAAAGACAACCTAAGCGAAGGCGATAAGGCCATTGAAAAAGCTTTACGACCTTTAAGCTTCGATGATTTTTCGGGTCAGGGTAAAATTGTAACCAATCTTGAGATATTTGTACAGGCCGCCAAACAAAGAGGCGAAGCCTTGGACCATGTATTGTTGCATGGCCCTCCTGGTTTGGGTAAAACAACCTTGTCTAACATCATTGCCAACGAGCTAGAAGCAGAAATCAAGATTACCTCAGGGCCAGTGCTGGACAAACCCAGTGATTTGGCTGGTTTGCTTACCAATCTGGAAACCAATGATGTATTGTTTATAGATGAAATCCATCGTCTCAATCCAGTAGTAGAAGAATACCTTTACTCGGCGATGGAAGATTACAAAATCGATATCATGCTAGATTCGGGACCCAGTGCCCGTACCATTCAAATTGCCTTGAATCCATTTACTTTGATTGGAGCCACCACCCGAGCCGGTTTGCTTACCTCTCCTTTGAGGGCTCGTTTTGGTATCAAATCTCGTTTGGAGTACTATGATTCGGATTTGTTGTCAGCCATTATTCGACGTTCTTGTACCATCTTAGAAGCACCCATAGATCGAGATGCTTCTTATGAAATTGCCTACCGAAGTCGAGGAACTCCTCGTATTGCCAACAACCTTTTGCGTCGTACCCGAGACTTTGCCCAGGTGAAGGGAGATGGCCGCATTACGCTCGAAATTGCCAAAGTAGCCTTGGATGCGCTAGAAGTAGATCAAAAAGGCTTGGACGAAATGGATAACCGCATCTTGACCACCATCATTGATAAGTTTAAAGGAGGACCGGTAGGGCTGTCTACCATTGCTACTGCTTGTGGCGAAGAAGCCGAGACCATAGAAGAAGTATATGAGCCTTTTTTGATTATGCAGGGTTTTATCAAACGTACTCCCCGAGGACGGGAAGCTACCGAGGAGGCTTACCAGCACTTAGGAAAAGTGCTGCCCAATAAATCTACGGGATTATTTGACTAATTGGCCGATAATTGCGTTATTTATTTCAAATCGCTGTAGTTACACAAGTTTTTATTCACCAAAAAAGTGAGTAGTAAACAAAAAGATAAACTCAGTAAATCATTCAAAATTACAAGTACCTCAAAGCATAACCATACTCATTGCCCATGATGAGAAATATCATTATTCTATGTATTCTGTTAGGATTTTTGGCCGAAGAAGCTGATGCTCAGCGTAGAAGAAGACGTAAAAATGAAGAAGAAAAAAAGGTAGAAACACCCGCCGAAAAACCTACGCTCAATCCTGAGGTTCAAGATTCCACCAAAAAAACAAGAAAAAGAAAAGTATTGTCTTACAAGGTGTTGTATGACCAAACCGTGTATCATTCCTTAAAAGAAGGCCTCAAGAATATAGACAGTACTTTTGTGATGGACTTTCCGCTGAAAAAATTTTCAGTATTTCCTCGAGATCTGTTGAAGTTGCGCAATGTCCAAATGCTGGCCATGACCTATAATAATCTGGATTCGTTGCCGTCTGCTATAGCCGATTCACTAGACCATTTACAGATATTTAATCTCAAAAATAATAAATTGACTTCGTTGCCAACGACGATGGCTAAAATGAAGTATTTGAAGGAATTGAACCTAGAATATAACCTGTTAGCAAGCATTCCAGAGGTAATGGCCAAGATGACCAGCTTACGCTCCTTGAACGTGAGATTTAATCGATTGGCCAATCTTACTGATGATATTGGAGCATTGACTCAACTCGAGAAACTCGACCTTACCGCCAATGGAATTACGAAGCTTCCCGAATCCTTTGGGCAAATGAAAAATCTCGAGGAATTAAATTTACAGATCAACCGTTTGGGTGCTTTGCCCACCTCTTTTGGTCAATTAAAGAAATTGAAAAGTCTCAATCTTAGGCAAAACCGATTCAAGGCGTTCCCAGTCCAAGTATTCAACTTACGAGGTTTGAAATTACTCAACCTACGCAAAAACAAGTTTGCCCAAGTACCACAAGAAATTACTCAACTTACCCAGCTAGAAGACCTCAATCTCCAACAAAATGGCTTGGTAACCTTGCCCCCAGGTATTGCGGCTTGGCGCAAAATGAAGAATTTGAATTTAAGCAAAAACAAGATTACCAACTTTCCAGTTGAGATCAGTCAATTGGCTAATCTTGAAGAGCTAAACTTAAGCAATAATCAATTGAGTACTATACCTGCCAGTATTGGCCAACTCAAGAAATTGAAGCTATTGAATGTCTCGAATAACCGATTGTCTTCTGAAGAGAAGAATAAGCTCCGAAGTGTATTACCAGCTACTACTACGATTATCTATTAGTACACCTACACTTTTATGACTTCATATTTATTGAAGAAAATTTATAAACCTTGGAATCACATCAAAAATTTGTGCGCGTTTTATTGATATTTATCGCGTTTACCGGGTTGTTTGGACTCACTTCTTACTTGATGAACCAAGCCCCCAATGCTCATGCATCTCCCAAGCCCATTGCTGAAGCTACCTCACTGAATACTCTCCTCAAGAAATTTACCGATCAGGAAAACAAGTTGCTGACTGCCAAAACGGTGCGGTATCAGCAACAATTAAAGTATCGGGTATATAGCTTACAAAGTAAACTGAAAGAAACCGAAGCTGCTTATCAGGAGCTGGCGAATAAGTATGATTCTTTATTGCATAGCATAGACAGTGTGTCACAGAGAAATACTCAAAAAGCGGAAAGTGGGAACGAAAATTAATAAACTGTGTTATATTTGCACTCGTTTTTCAAAACATACAAATAGTTAGTAAAACGGAAAAAATAAACGAATCCAAATTTAGTGCAATATCTTGGCGCTAGACAAGTCTAAAAAATTGGCTAATAGCAGCGCAACCGAGTCTACAGCTTGCTGTGACGAGCTCAACGCAGTTAATTCGCTCTATTTTTTGACGAAGTATAACGGCCAGAGATCAGATAAATGGATTAAGTTATTTTTGTAGTTTTACTTATCATCTAAAATAAAGTTATTGTGGAGTCACAGAGGCGAATCCTCCGATTCTTGTTTGCAATTATCGGAGGCGTTACTTTCATCTTATTACTTACCTATCAACCCACCAAGTCTACCCACCACATCATCAAGGTAGATTCCAGTCATTATTACAAAACAAAAGCCAACAAACTCGAAAGGGAATTGGCCCGGCAAAAAGAGTTATTGAAAAAAGAACGTGAGGAGTAGTTTGCTTTCTACATAGTGGTGTTTATAAAAAAATGGCAAATGTCGAATGACGAACTCTGATCAATATTTTTTAGCTTCTCAGAGCGCTCAAGACGCTGTTCTCTGCTGCCTAAATTGTTGAACCAAGCCACCTGACCAAATTGGGTACTTATTTTGAAAACATTACCCAGCGATTCAATTGTTATACATTGTATACAACTCATTGTTAGAACATTTTTGGTAAATCACAATGTGTTATTAGGCCAAGTTTGAAGGAGTTGAATAAGTGTTTATTAACAAATATGTAACAAAAAAAGCTACATTTAATAGCAACCCAAAGACCAGCCTAAGTTGTAATGGAGGTACACTGTAAGGTAGATTACATTTTAATCCCTTAAATTTTGGTATTTTTATAAAACTTGAAGGTTTACTACTTTTTAAACCCACTATAAACTAATGAAACAACTCAGAATATATTATCACTGGGTAGGATTGCTTGTATTGGCTGTATTACTCAATGCCTGTGTTGGCGAAGACGTACAGCAAGATAGCACCCAGGCAGTTGAGATTTCTGCCACCAGAACCGCCCTGCTTGTTGGCCAAAATGCCAACTTAACTGCTAGTTTAAAAAATCCATTTGGAGATAGTTTCTCAGGTGATGTTTCCTGGGTGAGTTCCTCTCCTGCGGTAGCCACACTTGATGAGAGCGGAGTGTTGACCGCAGTGAGTGTAGGACAAACCACAATAACTGCCACGCGCGATGGAGTTACGAGTAATGAATTGTTGATTACGGTGGTAAGTAGTGTAAGTAGTGTAGCAACCATCGTGATTTCGACCCCCAGTTCTACCAGTGTAGGAGTAGGAGCAACCTTGCAATTAACTGCTTCTGCCAGAGACATCAATGGGAATGTCTTGAATGTAAGCGATTTTACCTGGACGAGCAGCGATGGCTCAGTAGCTACTGTAGATGCAACGGGGCTGGTAACAGGAGTAACTGATGGAGCAATTACGATTACGGCTACTGCCAATAATGTAAGCAGCCAAGCTTACGCCCTTACGATTGGTAACGGAGGATCTTCGCAAGCGAGCCGTACGGCCAGTTTTTCGGGTACTCGTGGTTACACTGTATCTGGGAATGCTACCTTAGAAGCTACTAGCTCGGGCATTAAACTTTCCCTTGGAAGCGATTTTTCTACCCAAAGTGGACCTGGTTTATACCTGTATCTAAGTAATAATTCTGATGGTGTATCAGGAGGAGTAGAACTAGGCAAACTGCGTAAAAACTCAGGAAGCGATGAATATACCATTGATGGGGTGTCGTTAGACCAATACAACTATGTAATTGTGTATTGTAAGCCTTTTGGGGCGCCTTTCGGATTTGGAGAATTTAAATAATAAACCTTGAACCATCAATGAAAAAAATCACCTTAATGATATTGGTATTGGTAGTAGGAATGATGACTGCCCAAGCCAAAACCTTGACTGATACAGCACGGGCTGCTCAAAAGTCTAGAATAAGTTACCATTTAGAGCCATACACAATTCCAGCGGAGCACCGATTTGCTCCTCAAAATCCCGCCAAAAACCTCAAGGCACTTGGTGGAGGTTGGGTAGCAGGTAAAGGTCATGGGTACCTTCGCTTGGGAGAACGTGTGATTCGCTCAAACAAGTTTTTTGGATTGAGTGGTGAGCTGACCGACATTACCACTACTGGGGTATACATTACCGAGCTTTATGGAGAATATGGACTCGGAAACAATCTGGAAGTAAGCCTGTATTTTCCCATATTTTTTCGTAGCACGCTCAATTCCATTCGTTTTGAGCAAAGTAACCGAGTGCAAGACGGTGATGAAGTCAATAATATTGGAGATATCAACGTGGGAATCAAATATGCTCTGATCAAAAATAAGCCATTTGTACTAAGTGCAAGCCTGATGTTGGGTATTCCTTCGGGGATTGTGGGCGCAGGGAGCAGTCAATTGCTCCAAACAGGTGATGGTGAGTTTAACCAAATGCTACGTCTGGATATGGGGTATTCGTTTTCGCCCTTCTACATTACTGCCGGAGTTGGGTTTAACAACCGTACTCAGAACTTTTCGGATGAAATTCACGCCAATTTTGAGATAGGTATTACCTACAAAAAACTCATTGCAATGCTCAAAGCAGGTACGGTACAATCGCTGAACAATGGAGATGCCGCCGCGGCCGTAACGGGTATTTTCTCTAATAATACTGAGTTTGTCAGTGCTGGACCCGAAATAGCTTGGTTGTTCAATAAAAACTTTGGATTTAGCGGAGGAGTTGCTTTTGCTTTTGCTGGACAAAATATTTTGGCCGCTCCTGCTTATAATGCCGGACTTTTTGTGAAATTTTAGGTAAGCCGTTGAACAGGTGCCTCGTTTACGAAATGAGGATATGATCCCGTGAGTATTTGCTTGCGGGATTTTTTGTGGTTTAGGTTTTAGTTAAAATTTCGGCAATATTCCTGTCAATCTCGTAAATGCTGTGAGATATCAGCCTAAACCACCAAAACGAGATGAAAAATTATACGACTGCTTTTGTATTCTGCTTAAGTTTCCTGCTATACAGTATTGTGAGCAAGGGACAGATTGACCTGGATAGTGTACGCATTGTTACCCAAAAACCTCCTTCCTGGAAAATAGGTTCTCAGCTTGAGGCAGGGATACAAACCCTGGGAGTGAGGCAACTCAACCAACAACTGACTTTTCGGAATTACCGGGCTTTCAATTCGTTTGATGTTTATTTTGGTACCCACTTTTTATTGATGTATCGTAAGCATCTGTTTGGCCTGGGCGGCAGTGGTCATCGAGCCCATAATGGAGATAATTTTTACTTGTCTCAATTCAATTTGGGGATGAACTACCAATATACGTTTTGGAAGAAAAAAAGCTTAGAGTTTTTAATTCACGGAGCGGCCTATGTGTCAGTATTACAACTCAGGGCCATTCGACCCGATCCTCAAATGTTCCCGTATTCGTTCATTACCAGTTTTCCGGTGAGCACCCAATTTGGAGTAGGCATAGACAAATGTACTGGATTCAAAGGTATTTTTGGGAGAAGCACCCGACTCGATGTAAGGGTGGGAGCTCGCTTGGGGTATTCACTTCCTTGGCAAAACCAATGGTACGAAAGCTTCAGTAATAACCAACCAGTCGATGGTGTACCATTGGTGAATGACCGTGGTTTTTTTTACCTAAAGTTTGTCATTACTTCGTTGGTTCCTTTGGGGAGTTAGCGGTTTTAATTTGCTCGATAGAGTAAGCTCAAAAACAAAAATTACTTTTTCACTGAGGTATCAAAACAAGCATCACGAAGCATATGTATTCAGGCAAATCAATTTACCAAAATATCCCTTTATATACTTTGATAATCAAAAGGTATCATCGACAGGAATACCTCTCTGCTTATCAACAAAAGGTGTTTACTTGGAGTTTTGAAAAATTACGCCACATTGGCCTGGTATTTTTCTGGATAAGCTTTTCGATTACTTGGGGGCAAGCCCAATTGAAGGTTGTTCAAGACGACCAAGGAAATGCTTTTTTTGTGGACAAGCAGGGTGAAAAAAATGAAAAACTAGGGACTTGGCGTAACATTTTCTCGACTGATCCTCATTACCCTTGCTTTATGTTTTGTTATGCTCAAGTAGAAAACCATCAAGGCAAGCAATATTTATTGGATAGCTTGGGCAAGTTGTACCCATTGGCCAATACTATAAAGGACATCAGTCAAAATACCACTGCGGTCATAATGAGGGAATATAAAAATAAGGTGCTGAAGTCGCTTGTGCCGCACACTCAACTCAAGGTGATTTTACTACCAGGAGGCTACAAATATGGCAACGGGACATTTACTTTTTCGGAGGAGATACAGAAATTAAATAATTTGAAATACCTGGATATCAAAAAAGGCCGCTTGAAAGGGGTAAAACATTTAGGAAAGCTACCAAAATTAGAACAACTGATTTTATCTAACAATTACCTGCCTGAACCAGAACTACCCGCAAGCATTGGTTTGCTGCAGAAACTGTGGTTGCTTAAACTAGACGAAAATGGAATTACGAAGTTGCCAGCTACCATTGGTCGTTTGACGAAGCTACAGTACCTGATTTTGCTCAAAAATAAATTAAAATCGTTGCCTGAAAGCATAGGGCAATTGCAAGCACTCAAAGTACTGGACTTGGGACAAAACCAACTTAGGAGCTTGCCTGCTTCTATTGGTGCTTGCCAACACTTGGAAACATTGAACTTGCTGGGCAACCAACTTTCTGAATTACCTTCCAGTCTGGGAGAACTTAGTCAGCTACAAACGTTGTATTTGGGTTACAATACACTAAAGCTTTTGCCCGAAAATATTTGGAAACTGCAGAGGTTATCGTCTTTGGAGCTTTATAGAAATAAACTGGTAGCTTTGCCCCAAAGTATTGGGAAAATGGTGAACTTGGAAAGGATCAATTTGGAGAACAACCAGTTGACTACTTTGCCCTCGAGTATTGGTAAGCTCACTCATCTAAAAAAGTTGAATCTGGCCATCAATCAACTGATTCGTTTACCAAGTAGCATAGGCCAACTCAAAAGCCTGGATACCCTGGTTTTATCCAGCAATCGGTTCAAGGTTTTGCCAGAAGCCATTGGCCAATTGAAGAAGTTATCTAAACTTACGATTGCTGAAAATCAATTGGCAAGCATTCCAAACAGCATTGGGCAATTGTCTCAATTACAGTATTTAAGGCTTACCACTAATCGTTTGGTCAAGCTGCCTGACGAAATGGGTAACTTGAGTAAGTTGCAAGAATTGTTTTTATCCAATAACCAATTGACTACATTGCCTCAAGGCTTGACAAGATGGACAAAGCTAAAGACATTGTATTTATCCAATAATCAGTTCAGAGCTTTGCCCGAAGCCATTGGTCAATTGAAAAATTTATATAGCTTAGATGCGGGAGAAAACCTGTTGACTGAGTTGCCTAAAGGCATTGTAAAATTGCAAAACCTTACTTTTTTAAGCATTCCAGCCAACCAAATGAAGGTTTTTCCGATGGAAATCATCCAACTGAAAGCATTGTATAGTTTAGATCTATCCAAAAATTTACTGACGAGCTTGCCGGACGAAATTGGTCAACTCAAAAAATTACGTACTTTGGATTTGACTGGTAATCCTTTGCCTAAAGCTGAAATAAAGAAAATTAAGAAACGATTGCCTCATTGTGAAGTCAAGTTTTAATTGATTTAAAAGGGTAATTCAAAAAATGTTTAAATGATTAGCAACTTCCAAGATAGCCTCAATTTATTGTCTAAAATGACTCCTGCTCGTGCTTGGAATGCCGCCAAAGTATTGTCGAGCTATTACATATCCAGGCTACGGAAACAACCCGCCCAGCGAGGATTGCCCATCAGCATTGCTTTTGAGCCCACCACATCGTGTAATTTACGTTGCCCTGAGTGCCCCAGTGGTTTGCGTAACTTTACTCGCCCCACGGGAATGTTGCAAGAAGAGGTTTTCAAGCAAACGATTGACGAACTGCAAAAAACGCTGTTGTACCTGACCTTTTATTTTCAGGGGGAACCTTATTTACATCCGCAGTTTTTGGAGATGGTGAAGTACGCCTCAGAACGAGGTATTTACACCGCTACTTCTACCAATGCTCATTTTTTGAATGATAAAAACGCCCGCAAAACCATAGAATCGGGCTTAGATCGGCTCATTGTTTCGGTAGATGGCACTACCCAAGAAACTTACCAATCGTACCGGGTAGGAGGGAAGCTCGATAAAGTGCTGGAAGGAACCCGCAATCTCATTCGTTGGAAAAAGGAGCTAAAATCTAAAACGCCTCACGTAGTCTTTCAGTTTTTGGTAGTAAAACCCAACGAACACCAAATAGACGAGGTAAAACAATTGGCCAAATCAATTGGGGTGGACAAAGTGGGGCTCAAAACTGCTCAGATTTATGACTATGTCAACGGCTCGCCCTTGATTCCTACCATCGATAAGTATTCACGCTACCGAAAACAAAGCGACGGAACCTACGCCATCAAAAACGGGATGGGCAATCATTGTTGGAAAATGTGGCAATCGTGCGTCATTACCTGGGATGGCTTGGTGGTGCCTTGTTGTTTTGACAAAGACGCGCATTACCGCTTGGGGAGTGTGCAGGAGCAAAGTTTCAAAGCATTGTGGCAAGGAAAAAAATACCAACGTTTTCGGGCCCAATTGCTCAACGCACGCAGCGAAATAGAAATGTGTAAAAACTGCACTGAGGGTACTAAAGTGTGGGGATAAAAAAATCCTACCCAAAAATGAGCAGGATTCAATATATAAGAAGTTTTAAATGTTTGCGTGGTAAAATCGTTAAGAGAAAAATACCCGTTGGTATTTGTTTACCCAATAACTACGGCGGAAAAACCGCTGGTACTTTTCGTAGATGGTTTTGCCCAGCAAGGCAATGCCCAAGTAATAGACAATGTCTCCCAATAGAAACAGTCCCGAACCAACGAGGGTTTTGTAAGAAGGCGCCAAATTACTGGTAAAGGCCCATATTCCCAAGAATAGCGGCACCAACGAAAACAGAATCAACCCAATGGCAATCCTTTTTTGCTGGGGAGGAGAAAATCTCTGATTCAGATAAATAGTAATTCGCTTCATAGTGTGATGTTAGTGGTGTTGTTACATTGGACTTTACTTATATACCAAAGACGTAATGATGAAGGGAAGCGTTGCATGGATAGGCTAAAATAATGTAATTCTTAATGCTTCTACATTGACCCTTTTTTTGAAAGGCTGGAGCAAGCCCTTTTCCAATTCTTCTTGTAATAATTGTTTGTCATCAAAGCCTGCTTCAAAGGCTTCCTGTAGTTTGTACAAGGCAGTTTCTTTTTCTTGATTTGTGGTTGCCCGATGAGTGAGATAGCAAGCCGAATGAAAAATGGAGAGAGGATCAATGATCGTTTGAGCGCCTAGGTTATTCACCAAATTATGGTCATCTTCTTTGAAAAATAAATCTTTAAGAACTGGGTATTTGTTTATCAATTCATCACGTTTTTCGGTGAGTTTGTGCAATTGATAATCACTCTTATCATAATCGATACTCTTCTCTGCTCGGATTAATACAATTTTGCCAATCTCGTATTTCCGAAACCAGCCAAATCCGTTGTAAAATCCTTGAAGAACATTTTCTTGGAATTTATAAGGATATACCACAAACTGTAAATGGATATCATTATGAAGAGTTTCACTCAAAGTACCTGATAAGACTCTGGCAGATTTTAAAGTAGTCAACTGACCGTAAAAAGTGGGTCTTCCTGCCTTGACTTTTACTGAAGCATCTTCGTTGATCCTAAAAACACTTTGTAAGACTAACTTTTGTTTGAGTAAAGTAAATCCCCAGTAGGTTCCTACATATTTTCTAATATTATAAGTTTTTTGAGCAAGCTCATTTAATGAGCGAAAGGATAAGGTATCAACGGAAAATCTTTTCTGTTGTATTTTGTTGGCAATAATTGGATCAACATCATTTTGTTTGCTCAAGATCTCGTTTTCTTTACCTCTTTGTAGTAGAAATTCTCCGGAGATCGGCTGTTGCTCTATGTTTAAAGAAGTGTATATCCCAGAAAGCAATGTGGTATCTTCCTCGGATGGGTAAAAACTTATTTTACCTGTAATCAAGTAAAGAGGTAGGTAAATGCCTCTATAAATGGGATTAGATAGTTTTTGTTCTAGCTCTATCAATGTATAAGATTTGTTGTCCTCATCAGGAAACCTTATGCTGCCAGTGTATGACAAAAGTTGATCTTTATACCTAAGTTTAAGTGTGGTAAAATGAGTTTTCGGTGAAATTTTTAGATGACCTACAGTAATATTTTTTTTATCAGGTGAATAGTAAAAAGCATAATGTAATATTTCAGCACCATCTTGTAGAATGTTAACATGTTGAGAAGATACTTTTGTTTCCCTTAGGCTTGTGCTAAGACCTTCAATTTTAAAATCTTTGGGTGGGTAAACCAATAATGTGTTATTGATATTAGTATGAATGAATTCGTTTATCTTATCTTCATGTATCCGCTCAAAACCGTCTTGAACCAAAACCACTGGTTGACTTTTTAAACCTTCATAATTATGTCTTGTAGATAATATAATACCAGTAAAAGCGCTGTTAGCTTCTGTTTTGACTCCTCCAAGTTCAATAATTAAGAACAATTTCTCAGTATCAAAAAATGTGAGTTTACCTGATTTTGAATAATAAAAAGTAAAGTAAAAAAAGTTTTCATAGTAGTTTGCTTCCCCGATCCACTCTTTTTTTCCTTGATCAGTAGTTACCTTCACTTTCAAAGCTCCTTGTTCATTCTTGAAGATTTCAAAGTCGTATGATTCTAGTCTTCTTCTAGATTTTTTTAAGTACAGTTTATAAGAACCTCTATACAAATCTAGTTTTTTGTCAAAATATTGGGGATACTTATTCTCAAGCCATCCCTCAAGGTCAGCCTTGGAGTTGATTCCTGATGGGATGTGGATGGATTTTAATTCCTTCAAAAAAATACTTATCAATTGAATCAAGGATTTATCATCTTTTGATAGGCGAGGGAGGGAAATTTTTTGAGGTTTAACTGTATCTAATTTTTTTACTCTCTGTAAACAAATTGGGTGAGTGAAAAGGTCATTGTCTATGATATCATCCGCGATTCCTAATAGAATATCAGGTTCTTTATCGGTGCCTATGTATAGTTTTACCCGAAGTAATCGTTGCTGAGTTTCAGTATACATACTGAGAATAATGTACTCAGAGTTTTCCTTGGGGAATTGTAGACTGCCTTTGTAGTTTGGGTTTTTTCCAAAGTTCTGAAGTGATACTGAGCCTTCTCTGGTGATGTCTAATACTAGTTGGACCAAGATTTCTTTGGTGAATTGATAATACCAAAGAAATTGAGCTGATGACGATGAACCAATGAAATTACCTAGTTTTTTCACATCACTTTCATCAAGTAACCTTTTTTGATGGGGTGTGGTTTGGGCATATTTTGTCAAACTTTCATAAATCAGTAGATGAAGGACTTTGAGACTTAATTCTCGCGGAGTACCTGAATAATTATCATCAAAAAATCTTTCTAAAGTTTTTGCCGATATCCAACGATAACTCTCATTTTCGAAATCATTTTTATATTGAGGATTATTGTACCGTTTTTTAATATCTATATCTTCAAGAATCAACTGATTTTTTTGGATCAATTCGTCTATATTTGAGTTTACAAATTCAGTTAGAGCTCTTTTGGTGGGATTGGTAATTTTATTTTCTGGCGGCCAGGGAAGGTTTTTTGTTTTAAAATATCTTTTTAGCTTTCTGCTCGTTTTGAGAGATTGTTTAATCTTATCGTATTCCATTCATCTATGTGGTATGTTTTAAGGTTTATGTACCTTAGTTTAATGATAAATATATAGCAAGACAAACTGAATGTTTTTAAATGTCTTTCAATGTCTCAGCTAAATTTTTCATATTGTGAATAAGTGAAAGTTACTAGTAATAGCAGCAAGCAAAATCCTTTATACTTACTTGATAACTAATTTAGACGGGTGCAACTGACTATTCTTTCAATTTACAAAAATGTAACTTCTTCTGAATTCCAGAATTGATTATCTATATATTGATGATATGAAAGAATTAAAATCAGATTTAACAAAACTAGAGCTATCTCTCAAGATTCATGAAAATGACAAAATCATTGAAGAACAAAAAAAGAAATTAAAAAAACTCCGTAGGCAACTTGGTAGTAATTAATGCTTATTACCTACTATTTGCTTTTTTTATAAAATTCAAGAAGTTCGGCTTGAGCACCATTTAGTTTTATTGATAAATCATTGACCTGATCTTTTAATTGAGCTTGAGCCTTCAGTGCTTTTGCTTCGTTTTGTTTTGCCTCTATCAACTTCCCTTGCAATTTCTTTATTCTTTCTTTGTCTCTAAAATTTTCCTGTTCTTCATTCACAAAGAGCTCCTTTGGGCTTTTAGCCAATAATAACCTCTCCAGCGAAACATTGAAAATTTTTCCGATCTCTAATAAGACATCGAATTTTGGTAAAGTATTTCCTGCTTCATAAGAGGCGACCACTGTTCTTTTAATTCCTAATTGTTGGGCTAAATCCTCTTGAGTCCAGCTCTTGTTTTTTCTCAAATAAGCTAGGTTTTGTTTAAAATTTTCATAAATTTCTTTCATTGTGATTCCTGATTGATGCCGCCTACTTATCAATTTACTAAATTTTCACAAAAAATTGAAAGAATATACTTGGTTTTGATTCCATACGTATAGATTTATTACTCGATGAGTCATTTATGAGCAACAGCAGGTATGGATTGTTATGAGATTGGTCATTAAACCATTCCCGCCTTTTTTAGAAAATTCTTAAACGCACTTCTTTGGGTTGGGTTATCGAGTACTTGTTCATTTAATCGCTTCAACCAATGTTTTTGAGCTTCTTCAGAACTGTCTGCCATGTCAGCAAATCGGGGGTCAATAGAGAATTGAATGCGATGATAGTTATCTTCAGGTAGCAACTGCTTTACCTGATGATCCACAGCTTGAGAGTTCCCAAGCATCATCATATTGATGAGGTGGGGTGCCCATTTGATTTGTCCCCATTTTTGGCTCTTCTTGGGATTGATTTGCCCTTCGTAGGTGCTGGTACCTGTACCGATAGAGAGCAAATAAACATCATCTTTTTGGAATACTTTATCAGCATCTTTTGCGTAGAGTGGATCTTGAGCATATTCAAGGGCATCGGTCAAGGCACCTATGGCCGGATTATTAATAAATACTCCCCCATCTACACAGTAGGGGTTCCGATTATCATATGACCGACTTTCCGCACGTGTGTTTCTAAAAAATATTAATTAGCTAACACTTTGTT
>CALDJV010000623.1 GCA_937899305.1 uncultured Cytophagaceae bacterium | reverse complement strand
GAGGTACTGATGATTGTGGTGGATTTGTGATTGATAAAAACAAAACCCTTTGCAAACGGCTTGCTTGCAAAGGGTTTTTATATAAACTGTCAAGAACATCCTCTGGCCAACGGTTCTTCATTCATAAAAAACAAACTAGCCAGGTTACGCAATGCCTCCCGATCGTATTGAAACTTTGAGTGGCGGTTCAGCCATTGAATCAACTCAAGGATACGGGCGCTCAACCATTTGCGTATTGCATCGGCCGATCTATTCTTTCCTTCTACTTTATTGATCAATCGATTGATGTGTTGATAAAGCAAACGATCCTCCATTTGCGCATAGTTTTGCCCCAATAAGGCTAAAATTTGCTCCAAAGCCTCCGAAGGCACCTGAGGCAGGAAGTTTCGAATGTCTTGAGCTTGAATTGTAGACCTACTGTACAATTTCAGCAAGAGTACAAATTTTGCTCGATGACGTTTGTTTTGAGAGAGATACAATCCCAATTTTTTCAGTTCATCGGTCAATGATTCATGATTGACATCCCCCGACAAACGACTGGGATGAGCAGTAGCCAAATCATTGCTGAGTTTTTTTTGTTTTTGAGTTGATTTTATCAAATCCAGAGCAAAATTATAGGCTACTTTGGCAAAGTAGGGTTTAAAATTACCATGCTCAGGAGAATAATTTCTTTGGATATGGCCAACCCTTTCTAAAATACGGGTAGTTATTTCTTGTACTACTTCATCATTTGGTTCTTGTCGAAACCCTCCAGTTTGACGGAGCTTTCGCACTACTTTCAAGATAATTTGTTGATACTCTTCAGAGCATATCAGTTCAAATGGGTTTGTTTGCAACACTTGTAATGTAATCTCATTTTTTCTAATTGGCGATCTCATTGTTATAGCGTTTTGTACCTGTTGTTATTTAGTTTATTAAGAGCTACGATGTTGGTGTATAAAGCCTTGTCAATAGCAAGCGATATTGGATATAATGACTTATTGCCGATGACCAATTGCGCTCAAGGCTGTGTAAAAGTATGTGACAATATTACGACGGAAAACAAGCAAAAGACAACGTTTGCCTGTTTATGGGGTGTTAATCGGGGTGATTTTAATGTGATATGTTATATTTCATATTGGAATAGTTATGTTTTGGTTAGTTTGATCCTTAAAATGTCAGTTTAATAAAATATTGAGAAACGGAAGATAGGTGCTTATCAGTGAAGCATAAATGAAGATTTTACGACTCACAATTATCGAGTTACTCAAGCATCAGCAGGGTATTCTATTTGGTAAATTCTGTTTTGGGTAAGGTAAAAACCAAGCCTCTAAAAACAGCGAATGATCACAAAATATAGGACGTTTTATTTAGTATTCATACCCAAATTTACGAGTATATCCCATTGATTTGTTGCGATAATGGGCTTTTTTTATTGTCTGACTCCACTTTTTGTGAACCAAACCACTACTTTAAACAAACTGTAAGATCCCTGCAAGATGCATCATAAATCAAATTATTAAGTAAATTCGCATTTTGCCAATCATTTGTTGTGTCAAATTAGCTTATAAGATTACATTCTTTTGAATGCTCATGAAGTATTACCTTGCGTTTTGTTTTTGTTTATTAATAGGGAATCTATACGCGCTGGATCCTGTAAAACTAAATCCTGATACCAAAGAAGTGCTGGTATCGTCCGATTATCTTCAGGTTTTGGAAGATCGAATGGGTAATTTAAATATCCAAGATATTATTTCAGAGCCTCAGGCATCACGTTTTTATCGTAGCTCAGATGTTGTGCCCCGCATTAGAGATAAAAGGACCACTTATTGGTTAAAAATGGAGATAGAGGGAGCCAAATCCTCCAATAAGGTTTGGATGTTAGAAGTACTAGACTTGCACATCAACCACATTCAAGTATTTGTAAAAGTAGGCGACCAAATCACCAACCTGGGCGATGCCGGATACTATCATGCATTCAACAAACGGGCATTATCCCACAAAAACTTTGTATATCAGCTGCCACCTGAAGAACGACTTACTTATTTTGTACGCATCAAATCTGACGGCTTCAATCCTTTTTTGTTTAAGTTACGTAGTACCAACTTTTTTATCAGTTATTCGCTTAGCGAATACTACATTTTAGGAGTTTATTATGGGGTAATGCTCATTATGGCCATTTACAACATGATGTTGTTTATGTACATTCGCAATAAAATGTACCTGTACTACGTCACCTATGTATTGAGTTGTGTACTGATCTCGTTTTCGGAAGATGGTTTGGGTTTTCAATTCCTTTGGAGTGGCTATCCGGGATTCAATATATTTGTTGAGAATTTTACCAATTGTTTATTTTTAATCTTTTTTACCATTTATGCCAAAACCTTTCTCAACTTTAAAGTATACCTACCCAAACTAAATAAAACCCTGAACTATCTACTAGTAGTCATTTCTCTGGTGTTCATTATCAGTGCCTTTTCTCTGCTTCCGTTTTATACCTCCAATATGCACATTTATGTCATTTTGGTACCTTTTATCATCATCTATGTGGGGGCAATCAAAATCTATAAACAGAAAGAAAAGTCCTTTACTCGCTTCTTTTTATTGGGGTATTCATTTACCATGATAGGTATTATTATCATCGTAATTAGGATCAACGGCTTGGTAGTTGACCAAATCCTATTCGTATATAGCCTAAATATTGGCTTATTGATAGAGGTCGTGTTTTTCTCGCTGGCATTGGCTTACCGACTGCGAGTGATCAAGAATGAGAAAGAAATTGCCCAAGCCGAAATGATCCATCAGCTTCAGGAAAACGAGAAGATTATCACCCAAAAGGTAATAGAAAGAACCGAAGAGATTGCACGCCAGAAAGCAATCATAGAGAGCAAAAACGCTGAATTGACCGATGCCAACCAAACATTGCAGGAGCAATCAGAAGAAATAAGGAGGATGAATGAGCTGCTAGATCACGAAAATCAGGAGCTCAAAGGAAGTGTAAAAGAACTCACCAAGGCCAGGGTGCTTATGAAAGATGTGGATTTTTCGGAGTTCAGTAAGATTTTTCCAGACGACGATTCCTGTTATGCCTACCTGGCTCAGCTCAAGTGGCCTAGTGAAGACTTTACATGTATCAAATGTGGCAACGACAAGTATGCCATAGGGCAGGGGCATCATGCCCGTCGTTGTAGCAAGTGCGGATACAACGAGTCTTGTACGGTCAATACGATTTTTCACCGAAGCCATATTCCCATCCAAAAAGCCTTCTTTATGTTGTTTTTGGTATACGCCAACAACGAAAACATTACCTCGGCCGAGCTCTCTAACATCCTTTCGTTGAGGCAAAGCACTTGCTGGAAGTTTAGTAAGAAAATATTAGAAAAAATCAAAAACATGAAGTCTACAAATGAGCAAGATCAGGTAGATGGATGGACCCGTCTCATTGTAGATTCCCTACCCAAAAAGCCCAGCAATTAGTCAAGAATTGTACTATGTAGATATCATCTTTTCATTTTGTTTATCGACAGGAAGTTTTAGAGCGAAAAAATTCAATAAACCCCAACTTTTATTGACATGTTCTAAAAAAACATTTTAAAAGTGCATTTTTTTTATGTGCAAACCAATTTTTGCAATTTTCTCCAAAAATCCCCTTAAGTCGCGTACAAGCATTGTTTTTTAACGCAAAACGCATTGTTTTTAAAGTGCAAAATCAAAATATAAGGAGTTATTTATCAGTGATTTAGCAATGCTTTCTGGTTTGCAAATGCCAAAACAATTTTCCAATTTAGACATAAGCTAACTGTACAGAGCAGCCAAAGTTAGTGTCAAAGTCGCCTCATTTTATTTGAGAAGACCAACACTGAAAGTGGCGTTTATTTACTTTTTTGATACCTATATGGTATGGTTAAAAATAAATACTATAAGATTAGAATAATACAATTTAAAACAACCCCCTAAAATCTTTTACTGATTTTAAAAAAAATTAAATCAATGAGTATTACACACGATTTTAAACCAAAAGCAAAATTACTTGCTTTGCCTACCCAATGGATGCGGTTTATCCTGTTGGGCGTACTTCTGGGCCTTGGTTCTCCCATATTTGCCCAGTCAACTACCATTAGCGGGAAAGTAGCTTCACCAGATGGTGAGGGGATTCCTGGAGTCAATATTTATGTCAAAGGGAATACCAGCATTGGTACGGTAACCACCGGAACAGGTGAGTTTCAGGTGGTAGGAGTTCCCAAAAACGCAATCCTGGTATTTTCGTCCATTGGTTACGTATCTCAGGAAATAAGCGTAGGAAGCCAAACCTCCATTACGGTAACGCTCAAAGAAGACAGCAAAAGTCTGGAGCAAGTAGTGGTAGTGGGCTATGGAACCCAAAAACGCAGTGAAATTACCGGATCGGTATCTACCATTAGTGCCAAGGAGATTACCAATACACCTTCGCTCCGGGTAGAACAAGCCCTGCAAGGGAGAGCGGCTGGAATTCAGGTAGCTCAAAACTCAGGAGCACCCGGTAGTGGACTCAATGTGCGGATCCGAGGAATCGGTACTGTAAACAACAGTGATCCATTGTATGTAGTAGATGGAATACCAGTAGAAGGGATGGACTTTTTGAACCCGAGCGATATCGAGACCATCAGTGTGCTGAAAGATGCGGCATCAGCGGCCATTTACGGTTCAAGAGCCGCCAACGGAGTAGTGTTGATTACTACCAAGAAAGGGAAGAACAACCAAAAACTGACCGTGAACTACGATATGTACTATGGTGTACAAAGCCCCATCCGAAAATTAGATTTATTGAATGCTTCGGAATACGCGACGCTTTCGAACGTGATGCGGTCTGACGATCCTGAATTCTCAAACCCAGCGGCACTTGGAGAGGGTACTGACTGGCAAGAAGCCATTTTCGAAAGAAATGCCCCCATTCAAAATCATCAGATTTCGCTTACTGGAGGAAACGCCAAATCGGTATACAGCCTGAGCGGAAATTACTTCCAACAAGATGGAATCATAGGCCGAGACAAAAGCCGATTCAAAAGAATGAGTTTTCGTTTCAATTCTAATCACCAATTGAACAAAAGAATAAGCGTAGGCAATACACTGAACCTGATTCATTTGGATAAAAGAAACCTGGCTGAGAACGATGAATTCAATTCTCCTTTGATGCGTGCCATCAATATGGATCCTGTAACTCCGGTACGAAACGCCGACGGAACTTTTGCTGCCTCGACTTACGCACAAACCGATATAAAAAATCCCGCCAATCAGATTGCCCTGGCGAGTGATCTTTGGATGTCGGATCGCATTTTGGGAAGCCTTTTTGGTCAGTACGAAATCATTGATGGACTCAAATTCAAGGTAAGCTTGGGACTTGATATGACTTATGGAACCAGCGATAAGTTTTTCCCATCATATGACTTGGGCATGCCCCACGAAAGGTTGGATGTAAATTCAGTAAACAAAGCCATTAACCTCTGGTACAACTGGATCGTGGAAAATAACCTGAGCTACAATAAAACTTTTGGAAAACATTCCCTGAATTTGGTAGGTGGAATGAGTGCGCAGGAATTTAATTTTAGAAACCTGGGAGGAGTAAGAAATAACTTGGCCACCAATGACCCCGCCAATGCCTTTTTGAATGCATCGCAGGATGGAGAAAACCAAACGGCTACTGGATCAGCCAGCGAATCGGCGTTGTTTTCTTATTATGGACGGGTCAACTATACCTTTGCCAATAAGTACTTGTTTTCGGCTACTGTACGGGCTGATGGTTCTTCTAGATTTGGCCCCAATAACCGTTACGCTGTCTTCCCTTCATTCTCGGTGGGTTGGGTAGTATCTGAGGAAGGTTTTATGAAAAACTTCGACTTCCTGAACTTCTTGAAACTGAGAGCAAGCTGGGGACAAAACGGAAACCAACAAATTTCTAACTACGGATTTACTTCAGCCATTGCCAATGGGCTGAACTACACCTTGGGTAGTGGACAAACATTGAGCAATGGGGCCGCACCTGTAGTGGCGAGCAATCCTGATTTGAAATGGGAGACCAGCACCCAAATCGATATCGGAGTAGATATGGGCTTTATGCAAGACCGCTTGATGTTTAGTGTAGATTACTATCAAAAAAATACCGAAGACATGTTGGTAGTGGTACCGATTCCGCTTCATGTAGGAGCTGGGGCACCATTTGTAAACGCTGGTTCGGTAGAAAACAAAGGGGTAGAACTGATGCTGGAGTACCGCAAAAGAGAAGGTGACTTTAAATACAACATTGGATTTAACATGGCCTTTATCAACAACACCGTGACTGGATTGGGTAATGGAAATACCCCGATTTCAAGCGGAGAGTATGGTACTGGTGGTGGGCTCATTACGCGTACCGAGGTAGGTCGTCCAGTGGCTTCTTTTTACGGTTGGGTAACCGATGGGCTTTTTCAGACCCAATCCGAAATTGATGCTCACGCCTTTCAGAATGCAGGTACTGCTCCTGGTGATATCAAGTTCAGAGATTTGAATGGTGACGGTGTGATCAACGACGATGACCGCACTTTCATTGGTAATCCTACTCCTAACTTTACCTATGGGATTACCGCGGGGGCCAGTTACAAAAACTTTGACCTGAGCCTGTTTTTGCAGGGAGTTCAAGGCAACGATATATTCAATGCAGTAATTCGTTACGATTTCAGTACGACCAATCGCTTGGCAAGCCGCCTTGGGTATTGGAATGGCCAAGGGTCTACCAACACCGAGCCTCGCCTTACCGCCAGTGATCCCAATCAAAATGCCCGAATTTCAGATCGTTTTGTGGATGACGGTTCTTATTTGCGCCTCAAAAACCTCCAGATTGGTTACACCTTACCTGCCTCGGCGTTGAGCAAAGTCAAAGTAAGCAAACTGCGCGTATACATTGCGGCCCAAAACTTATTTACCATTACCAAATACAAGGGGTTAGACCCAGAAATCGGTGCCGGAGCAGATGGCGTACTCGATTTGGGGATCGACCGAGGTTTTTATCCTCAGGCAAGAATGTTCATCACTGGATTGAGTGTGACTTTCTAAATGCCAAAAAACGGAAAAATGATCACTGGGTTGCTCAAAATCTTCGACTATTGTGTTATTGCTCCGCCTCATTGTTAAATGGCTACGCAAAGCGGTACAATACTATTAGCCATTGACTATGGACTATCGACTGTGGACCAGAGCAAACCCTGAACTTGAAATCAAAATGAAAGTTTATTTTTCACGAATGACTTCTAACCCTTAAAAAACGAAATTACAATGAAAATTATTAATAGATATATAACGACTTTGGGGCTGGTTTTGGGGTTGTTGACCCTTAATGCCTGCGCCGACAAATTCTTGGATCGTCAACCATTAGACCAAGTAGTAGAAACCACCTTTTACAAAACCGAATCGGATGCCATTGCGGCCATCAATGCCTCTTATGACCCTTTACAATGGTACATTGTGTATGGTCGGGGAGACTGGCACTTTCGTTGGTTGTTTGGCGAAATAGTGTCTGACAATGCCGACAAGGGTGGTTCGGGGGACAACGACCAGCCCCCTTTTCTCCAATTGGCTACCTTTACGGCCAGTGCCAATAATGGAAACGTAGAAGGTGAGTGGGCAACCAAGTATACTGGAATTTATCGTTGCAATCTGGTATTGGAAAAAGTACCCGCGATTGAGATGAACGAAGACCTAAAAAATAGAATCTTGGCCGAAGCAAAATTTTTGCGGGGGTACTATTACTATGAATTGGTCATTAAATTTGGTGGAGTACCTTTGATTACCGGCCCCCTCAAAACCAGTGAATACAACTTGACTAGAAACAGCAAAGAAGAATGTTGGGCTCAAATTGAGAAAGACTTGACCGAAGCGGCCAGTGTGTTGCCCGAAAAGGGCCAATATGCCAGTGGTGACTTGGGCCGAGCTACCAAAGGAGCAGCCAATGGTTACTTGTTGAAATCACTTTTGTTTCAGAAAAAATGGGCCGAAGCTGAAGCGGTAGCCAATACCATTATCAATTCTGGCCAATACAGCCTGGATCCTGACTACAGTAATATCTTTAAACAAACTGGTGAAAACGGTTCAGGGTCAGTATTTGAAATCCAATATCGTTCGGGAACCAATGGTGACTGGGGGGCTCCCTGGTTGGGCGAAGGCAACGTAAGCAATGTATTTACCCGAAGCCGAGGGCCTTTCAATGGTTGGGGATTTGTAATACCTACTCAAAGCTTGGTAGATGAGTTTGAAACTGGTGACCCACGTTTGGCGGCTACCATAGTACAGGCTGGCGATGTAGTAGGCGATTGGGGAGTATACGATCCTACTGCATTGGATCCATCTTACAATTATGCTTCCCGTAAGTTTTTCATTGATATGGCTGAGGTACCTACTGGTGAAAACGAACATCTTAATGGTCCAGGCAACGATCGTATTTTGCGATATGCCGATATCTTATTGATGCACGCTGAAGCTGCCTATCACAATGGAAACGAAGGTGGAGCCCGTATTTCGCTCAACCAAGTAAGAGCGCGCGCTCGAGGTGGAGACAATACTGTATTGCCGGATGTAACTGCTACTGGTACTAATTTACTCAATGCGATTTACCACGAGAGAAGGGTAGAGTTGGCCCTAGAAGGACATCGTTTCTTTGATTTGGTACGTTGGGGCACCGTAGGTAATGTGATGCGTAGCACTGGGGTAAGTTTTACCGATGGGGTGCACGAGTTGTTTCCCATTCCTCAGTCTCAAATTGATGTAACCAATGGTACCTTGGTACAAAATCCTGGTTATTAATTATTAGCCTTGTTATAACATCCTAGTGTTTTGTCAACGGTTGTATTTAGGATAAGATGCCGATAAAAATGGCAACAGATTGAGGCGCAAAAAATGAGCATACCCATAGCTACGCGATTTTTTTGCAACGAAAATATGTAAACATTTTTGCGGTATACATTCTAAAATATAGCCTTGACAGAGCACTAGACCTGGCAGGTCTTGAAACTTGTCAGGTCTTATTACTAACCACAAACTTTTTTATAATCATATTTTTGGCTTCAGTCATACCATTATAATGGATGCCAACTGAAGTCGTTAAATCACTCATCACTAGCAAGTAAAGCGTGCGATTTCCTGAATATTACACAATCCCTTGTGGAAATAGCCGCGAAGTATAGATTAAAGACACAAACAATCTTAACATTTAATATACCATCATCGTGAAATTTATAAATCTCTGGTTACCATTGTTATTTGGGCTTAGCCTGAGCGTGATCAATGCCCAAGCGCAAAATGCGTTTGTACCCAATAACAACGAGTTGTCTATAGATGAAAAAGTAGAACAGCTTCTTGATAAAATGACGCTCCAGGAAAAAGCCGGACAGCTTTCGCTCAATGTAGGCGATTTGTTTAATACGGGCCCGTTGGTCAACACAAAGCCTTCTAAAAAGTTTGACAACCTGATTCGTCAGGGTAAAATCACGGGCATTTTTAATACCCATGGTACTGCTTACCTGAAGAGGCTTCAAAAAATAGCCTTAGAAGAATCACGTCTCAAGATTCCTTTGTTGTTTGGGGCCGATATTATCCACGGTTTTCGTACTGTGCTTCCGATTCCATTGGCCGAAGCGGCCAGTTGGGACATGAACGTGGTAGAGCGTTCTTCCCAAATAGCTGCTGCTGAAGCTACTGCAGTAGGCATCAACTTCAACTTTGCTCCTATGGTAGACATTACCCGAGATCCTCGCTGGGGCAGAATTGCTGAAGGCGCGGGTGAAGATCCTTATTTGGGTTCTTTGGTGGCCGCAGCTCGAGTAAGAGGGTTTCAGGGTAATGATTTGACCGCCCCTCATACCTTAGCGGCTTGTGTCAAACACTTTGCCGCTTATGGTGCGCCACACGGAGGGCGTGAATACAACACAGTAGATATGTCAGAGCGTATGTTACGTGAAATTTACCTGCCTCCTTACAAAGCAGCGGTGGATGCTGGAGTAGCCACCTTGATGACTTCTTTCAATGAATTGAACGGGGTACCCGCTACTGGAAATGACTTTTTGCTCAATCAGGTACTAAGAAAAGAGTGGGGATTTAAAGGAATGGTCGTATCCGATTGGCAGTCCATCTTGGAGATGAAAGTACACGGGGTAGGTGGCTCGAACAAGGCGGTGACCAAAATGGCCATCGAGGCGGGGACCGACATGGACATGGAAGCCAACTTGTACCGTGATGTATTGCCTGGCTTGATCAAATCGGGCAAAGTGAACACCAAATTGCTTGACGAGTCAGTAAAAAGGGTATTGAAACTCAAACACAAGTTGGGTTTGTTTGATGATCCCTACAAATACCTCAATGCGGATAGAGAAAAAAAGGTGGTGATGTCTAAAAAACACCTGGATGGAGCCCTGGATATTGCCAAACGGTGTATGGTGTTGCTGAAAAATAAAAATCAGCTTTTGCCGCTTAAAAAAGACGTCGCAAGCATTGCCCTCATTGGGCCATTGGCCAAAAACAAACAGGAATTGAATGGAACCTGGTCGTTTTTTGCGCACCCCAACGAGTCGGTATCTATTCTGGAAGGAATTCAGAAAAAGGTGAGTAAAAAAACCAAAATATATGTAGCTCAAGGGTGTGATTTTTATTCAGATTCTAAAGCCAAGTTTGCTGAAGCCATCAGCGCGGCCAAAAAAGCTGAAGTAGTGGTAATGACCTTGGGAGAAAGTGCCGTAATGAATGGAGAAGCGGCTTCTCGCACCAATATTGGTTTGCCAGGCGTGCAGTTGGATCTATTGAAAGCGATTCATGCTACAGGTAAACCCATTGTGTTGTTATTGACCAACGGACGAGCGATGTGCTTGAGCTGGGAAGACAAAAACATTCCAGCCATTTTGGAAACCTGGACTTTGGGTACCCAAACTGGAAATGCCATTGCTGAAGTATTGTTTGGTGATTATAACCCTTCGGGCAAACTTCCGGTCACTTTTCCACGAAACGTAGGACAAATTCCGATTTATTACAACTACAAGCATACCGGGCGACTCTACAAAGGGGATTACAAAGAGCACAAAAGCCAACGAGTATACCTTTCGAAATATCGCGATGTACCCAACAGTCCTTTGTATCCTTTTGGTTATGGATTGAGCTATACCACCTTCAAATATGGACCAGTAGTACTGGATAAGAAGCGTATGAAAATGAGCGAAACCCTGACACTTTCTGTTGAAGTGAAAAATACCGGCAAGCGAGCCGGGGAGGAAGTGGTACAGCTTTATACCAGAGACTTAATTGGTAGCGTCACTCGTCCGGTAAAAGAACTGAAAGGGTTTAAGAAAATCATGTTGAAACCAGGAGAGCGCAAAAAAGTAGAATTTCAACTCACCGTCAAGGACTTTTCGTTTTACCGCAAGGACATGTCCTTTGGGGCCGAAGCTGGTCAATTCAAAATTTTCGTAGGAACCAACTCGGCTGACCTGAAAGAAGCTACTTTTGAGCTCATTGACTAGTACTCATCACCTGTTAAACTCATTGGAAACCAGACCTGACCGATTTTCAAAACCAGTCAGGTCTAAAATAGCGGATATAAAAAAGATTATGTACGAGTATATCAACTCAATTAAATTCATGAAAAGTATTTTCCTAAATTCACAAAATATAATTTGGTCTTGTATTATTACGCTGATTTTGTTTAGTTGTGGTGCCAAAAGCAACCGGGAACAATTTGAAGCCTTGCCAGCCGCAAAAACACCTACCATAGATGGGGTGGGCAAAGATGCTTGTTGGCAAGAGGCCAAGTGGTATCCCATTGATCAGCTCTGGCTTGGTAAGCCCCTCGCAAAAGGAGATTTTGAGGGCCGATACAAGGTGGTTTGGTCAAATGAGGACAATAGAATTTATATGTTGGTGGAAATCAAAGACGATGTTTTGATGGATGTTCACCAAGATCCATTGGCCTTTTATTGGGACGACGATTGTTTGGAGGTTTTCTTGGATGAAGACAATTCGGGAGGGAACCACCAATACAGCCATAACGCCTTTGCTTATCATATTTCCACTGATTATAAAGTGGTAGATATCAACCCCAAGAAAGACGAAACTTTTTATAACGACCACGTAGAGGTGAAAAGAACCAAGCAGGGGAATACCTATTTTTGGGAGTTGGCCATCAGGGTATACAACGACCGTTACCAGGATGGTGCGGCTGACAATGAGTTGGTTCGCCTAAAAAAAGGTAAGAAACTAGGGTTTGCCGTAGCTTATTGTGACAATGACCACAGCAAAAAACGAGAACACTTCATTGGTTCGGTAGCGATTGCCGGGGAAGACAAAAACCGAGGTTGGATTGATGCGGGCGTATTTGGCGAACTGGAGTTGAAGTAATTATTTAAAAAAACAAAGGAACATGAACGAGCGGAAATATCAATTTAAACTCATCTACATAAGCATTGTAGCGGCCCTTGGTGGGTTTTTATTTGGATATGATACTGGGGTGATTAATGGAGCCCAGTTTTATCTTAGCGAATACTTCAAGCTTAGTCCAGTGACTAAAGGATGGGTAGTAGGAAGTGCGTTATTGGGCTGTTTTGTGGGAGCCCTGATTGCAGGCTACATCAGCAAAAAATACGGGAGAAAGTTTTCTTTGATCGTTTCTGCTTTGTTGTTTACCATCTCAGCCTGGGGTTCAGGACTTCCTGGTTTTTTACCCGATTCGGTGACTTGGTTGGTTGTTTTCCGGATCATTGGAGGGTTGGGCATTGGAGTAGCCTCTATGAATGCGCCCACTTACATTGCTGAATTGTCACCCGCCGACAAACGGGGTCAAATGGTGACCTACTACCAAATGGCCATTGTATTGGGCTTTTTTCTGGTATTTATTGCCACCTATTTCATTGGAGCAGGCAACACTGAAGCATACAACAAGGATCAAGCTTGGCGGGTCATGTTTTGGTCCGAATTGGTACCTTGTCTTTTGTTTTTAGGGCTGTTATTTTTTGTTCCCAAAAGCCCTCGTTGGTTATGCCTTCAGGGTAGGTACGATGAAGCCCAACAAGTACTAGAAGGCGTACAAAACCCTCAATTGGCTACATTAGAATTAGAAAACATCAAAAAAAACATCCACGAAGACCAAGGACTCAACCTGAATCAAGCCTTGAAGGGCGTGTTCTTACCTATTATATTGATTGGGGTCGTGTTTTCGGTATTGCAGCAATTTACGGGCATCAATGCAGTATTGTACTACGGAGCTGATATTTTTGAAAAAGCCCTGGGTTTTGGTAAAAAAGACGTGCTGGCCCAGCAAATTTTACTGGCTGCGGTCAATGTGATATTTACCATTTTGGCGATGTTTACGGTAGACCGCTGGGGACGAAAACCGCTCGTAATTGTAGGCTCCTTGGGAATGTTGCTAGGCTTTGCCCTGTTGGCAATCTCTTTACAAATGGAACAAACTGGTATAATATCGCTGATTGGCATATTGATGTTTATTGGCTCGTTTGCCATGTCTATGGGGCCCATCGTGTGGGTAGTATTATCTGAGATGTTTCCTGGCTCCATTCGTTCGCTGGGTATGTCGTTGGCGGTGGCTTTTCAGTGGGCGGCCAACTATTTGGTATCGCAAACCTTTCCCGTGGTGATGTTAAGCGAAACCAACCAAAAAGGCATGTGGCACGGATCGCTTCCTTATTACATTTTCATTGCTTTTATTCTGGTCATCATTGGTTTTACCATCAAATTCATTCCCGAAACCAAGGGCAAGTCTTTGGAGAATATTGAGCAACTGTGGAAAATACGACTGGGCAAATCATAGCCTTGAATTTTAAACCTGATAGGTTCTAAAAACTTATCAGGTTTTACCCTTCCCGTTCTATATTCATCAAATATTCAATGAGGTTGACTTCCGTAGGCAAGTCCATCTTCTTTCTCAGCCGATAACGGTTAATTTCTATCCCCCGAAGCGATATGCCCATCAAAGGGGCAATTTCCTTGCTACTCAAATTCATTCGCAGGTAAGCGCACAAACGGAGGTAGTGAGGATTCAACGTGGGAAATTTATCTTTCAAAATATTCAAAAAATCTCCGTGTACACTATTGAAATGCCGGAAAAAGTTATCCCATTCCTGATCTAGTTTTTGCTCGTCCGAGAGCGCCTTTAGCAATTGCTTGAGTTCCTTATTATGCGCTCCAATTTTGGTGTTCTTTTGGAGCTGTTTGAGCTCTTTGGTAAGTTTCAGCGTCAATTCTTTTTTTTGTACCAGGTGCATCGTAGCACTGGCCAACTCCGCATTTTTATGTTTGATTTCTGCGTCCAGTTTTTCGTTTCGTAAATGAATGATTTCCTTTTCTGACTCGGCTTGTTCCAGCTGGTGCTGATAAGCCAACTGCTTTTGTTCTTCTTTGAACTTTTGCTGGTCAGCCAGCCGTTTGGCCTCCTGTTTTTTCCGTTGCCTATAGGCCTGATATCTCGAGATGCCAAACAATATCCCCAAAAACAACAGTCCATAAAGCCCATAAGCCCAAATGGTTTGGTACCAAGGGGGCGTAATCACAAAAGTAAATTGATAAATGGCCGACTCGTGAGAAGGGCTTTTGCGGGCCTTGATTTTGAAAGTATAAGTACCTGCGGGAAGGTTGGTGTATTCTTTTTCGGTGTGGCTACTCCAGCTGCTCCAGTCAGGTTCGAACCCCTCTAAGTAATGGCTGTACTCAATGCTTGCCGAAGCATTACAGGCATAAGTAGTGTAAGCAAAAAGGAGTGAGTTGAGGTGATAGAGGATTGTGATCTTTCGCTGGTTGTTATTGGAGGAGCCATTTGCTAACCCATAACCACCCATCAGTACGCTATCCATCACCCCCGACGTTTTTACCTGAGATACATATACCGAAAAAGGTTGAATGTTTCGGAGGTATTGTTCATAGTTGAGGTGATAAAACCCTGGTTCTCCACCCACCAAAATATTGCGGCTATTGTACGGGAAGATGTTTTCAAAACCACTGACAATTTTATTTCGAAGTTCTGGAATGTAATGAATCACTGGTTTTCCTGCACTAAAATCTACGACTCCTAGCATCTTTTCTTGTACAAACCAAATGTTCCCTTTTTGGTCTTCTTTGAGGTAGCGAATGGGTTTTTCTCCAAATATTCCCCCGTACTTTTTAGATTTTAAGATGGTATCAGTATCAGCCCTGTACTCATAAATGCCTTGAGGAGTTGCAAAAACAATCTCTCCTTTGATCTTGAAAACGTGGTTGTCCAGGTCAGAAGGAAATCCATCCTTTTTTGAAAATAACCTGATTTTTTGCGAGGAAGGGGTTCCATCCTGATTCTGAGAATGGGTCAAGGTAATTTGATATACGCCCCGGTAAGGGTGCGATACCCATATGTGGTTTCCGTCGGTTTCTACATAGCGGCTCGATTCTTTGAATTTTTCCAGTGAACCCTGATTGATAAAACCCTCTTTACCTTGATTCATCTCGAGAAACTGAAGACCTAGATAGTTTCCGGCCACAATTTTTAGCGAAGGGGCTTGCTGGATGGGGCGACAGGTCCAATAGCCCGTAGATTGGCTGATAGGGTTGACTTGTTGGCCTTGAATCAAAAATAAACCATCATCTCTTCCGGCCAATAACTGGTCCTGGATGGGAGAGAGGTTCCAGGTAAGCCCATTCATAATGGTTTTGGGTGCTTGGGTAAGGGTGCTGAGGTCGGTATCTGGCGAGACCGGAAGCCACCACAAACCCGTAGAAAGGGCAAAGTACAAGTCGTTGTTCAACACTTTCACATCATAACCTACTCCATTGTTAAATACTGCTGGATTGATGCGTTTGATGGCGTGGTTGTAGCCAAAAAAAGCCAGGCCATTGTCCATCCCTGCCCATACATTGTGATGGGCATCAGCAAACAAGCAACGCAAGGTATTGTTGGGCAGGCCATTTTGGGTAGCAATGTTTTCTAATACTTTTCCCTGAGGCGATATTCGGTAGATACCATTAAAATACGTACCTACTAAAAACGCTCCTTGGTCTAATACCGACAAAGCAGTGAAGTGTTGCTGGGTATCTATTTGGGTAGACTGCAAGTTGAAAGGAGTGAGTTGGTTTTGGGTCAATAGGTACAAGCCATGGGCCACGGTACTTACCAAACTGGTACCTTCGCGATAATTGGCAATGTCAGTGATTAAAAAATTGTCGGGAAGCGAATCTTTTGGGATAAACGATTGCCAAGCTTGGTTTTGATACATGAGTAGGCCTTGCTGTTTGTCATGGGCTAGTATTTGTCCTTGGTGTTGGTGCAAAGATAACCAAGTAGATGGAGTAGGATAGACTGTAAACCGATTGCCCACCAGCTTGAAAACCTTGGCATCGGTTCTGAAAAATACTTCCTTGCCTTTCACCTCAATTTGCCATACATCAGTAAACCCGCGATCTTGTTTGGGTAGCAAAGGCTTCAACGAAGTATAGCGAAGCCGCCCCACTTGGTCAGGAGCAAAATAGCCCAGTTCATCTTGGGCCCCTATGTATAGTTTCCCTCCCAAACCAAAGCACAAAGACCGCACGATGGTTCGATTAGGTACCGGAAATAGTTGCCAGTTGGTGCCATTGTAAACCAAAAGCCCTTCGTTGTTGGCGATGTAGATGCGTTTGTTTTCATCTTGAGCAATGGCCCAGTTTTGAGCGCCCGCTTCATACTGGGTTCGGGTAAAACTCTTGACCTCAGTTTGGCTAATGAGGCCTTGGGCAACTCCAATAAAACTATAGAAAAACATTCCCCAAACCAATGAGAGTATTCTTCCTGAATGAGCAGGCTTTAGATCCCAAAAAATGAATTGATGTACTGCTGATGTATCCATACTAACTGTAAACGTACATTTTTTTCTGTTTGTAGTAGTAGTGATGTAGTGTTTTTTTTGAAGTATAAACAATGGTTTAGCAATTTTGTTTTGAAGTTTTCCAATAAGCATTATAACCTTTTTAGTAAACATTATAATTTATCTGAAAAGATTATAATTCTAAAACTTCATCCAAGTAAAGAATCTTTGTTGTCTTTCAATACAGGTGAATAAGTAAAAGGATAAGCTAGACCTGTATATAAATCCAATTCTGATTTTCTGTAATGGTTTAATTATTAGAAAATTAATTACGCTCCTTATCTTTTTTCTCCTGAGCCTCCCTGGTGTAATGGCACAGCAACAAAACGTGGCTGTTCGTCAAACCGCCGATGGATTCAGGTTGGAAGTCAATAACAAGCCCTTCTTCATCAATGGTATGAACTGGGACTACTTCCCAGTGGGTACCAATTTCAATTATAGTTTGTGGAAACAACCCGATGACCTCATCAGAGCCGCCCTTGACTACGAAATGCCGCTCTTGAAAAACATGGGGGTCAATACAGTTCGGATGTATACTGGGGTTCCTGCCAAATGGATCAGGTACATTTATGAGAAGTATGGCATCTATACCATGCTCAACCACGCGTTTGGTCGGTATGGTCTTACCATTCAGGGAAAATGGTTTCCCAACACCGACTATTCCAACCCCTTGGTAAAAAACCTGCTGCTCAAAGAAACGACTGCAATGGTACAAGCCTACCAAAATACGCCTGGCCTGTTACTTTTCTTGTTGGGAAATGAAAACAACTACGGATTGTTTTGGAGAGGAGCCGAAACCGAGGCCATTCCAATCAAAGACCGGAAATCGACCAAAGACGCCTATCATATGTACAAGCTGTTCAACGAAGGCGCCAAAGCCATGAAAGCAGTCAGTACCAAGCATCCGGTGGCCATTTGTAATGGCGACTTGCTCTTTTTGGACATCATTGCCAAAGAATGCCAAGACATAGACATCTTGGGAATCAACGTATATCGTGGGGCTACTTTTACCGACTTGTACGATCGGGTTAAAAAAGAATTCAACAAACCCGTGGTATTGACCGAGTTTGGTACCGATGCTTACAATGCCATTGCCAACAAAGAAGACCAGGAATACCAGGCCAAGATATTGGTAAGTAATTGGAAAGACATTTATTCCAATGCTTCGGGAATGGGGAAAAACGGAAATTCTTTGGGAGGTTTTACTTTCCAATTCAGCGATGGCTGGTGGAAAACAGGCCAAACTGTCAATCTGGATGAACACGACGTGACTGCTTCGTGGCCCAATGGTGGATACACCAACGATTTCAAAGAAGGGGAGAACAATATGAACGAAGAGTGGTTTGGCATCTGTGCCAAAGGGCGTACCAACGAAAGAGGTACCTACGAACTGTATCCTCGGGCTGCCTATTATGCACTCAAAGAGGTCCATACTTTTAACCCTTACGGGAGCGATGGCCGCAATGCCTTGCCTTTACTCAATAACATTTCTATTGCCGATGCCGCACTCAAAGCAAGGGGCGACAAAGCCGCCTTGGACTCAAAAGATAAAGGAAAGCTGTATCTCAGTGATTTGCAGGCCAATTTTAGTACTTTCTATACCGGAGGTAGCC
>CALDJV010000622.1 GCA_937899305.1 uncultured Cytophagaceae bacterium | reverse complement strand
ATGCATTCAAGATTTGGTCAAAAACTCCCAAACCAATGTACCTGCGACTTACTTATTCAGAAGGAGTACGGCACCGCTATTATCCCAGGTTAAGTAAAGATGGTAAAACTTGGCAAAAACTAGATGCCAAGCGATACTTGCCTGGAAAAGCCACCTCTACCAATGGCGCTCGCGCTTTGCCTGCTGAAATCACAATGAAACTCGACCTTAGCCGTGATACTCTCTGGGTAGCCGCTCAAGAAGTCATTACTTCGGCTCATAATGCGGCCTGGGTCAACCAACTGAGTCGCCTGCCTTTTGTTACCAAAACGATGTTAGGCAAAAGCCGAGAAGGGCGCCCTCTGCACCTACTCAAAATAGGAACAGCCAACGACAAGAAAATGATTATGGTACTGTCACGACAACACCCACCCGAAATTACTGGATATCTGTGTATGCAAACGTTCATCGAAACCATTTGCAGTGATCGGCCTATTGCAAAAAAATTCAGAAAAGTATACAACACCTACTTGGTACCCATGGTCAATCCCGATGGGGTAGATCACGGACATTGGCGCCAAAATGCAGGAGGTATTGACCTCAACCGAGATTGGCAGGCGGCTAATCAACCCGAGACTCAAGCGGTGCAAAAGTTTATGCGTGAGATCAAGGCTCGTACCGGAGGTAAATTTTACTTTGGGGTAGATTTTCACTCTACCTGGCAAGACATCTACTATACAGTAGATCCTAAGCTAAAGGGCAATATGCCAGGTTTGGTTCCTAAAATGATCAAAGCCGCTGCCGCCGAAATCAAAGGATACACCCCCAATATTCGCCCCAGTATGAAAAGTGGCAGCCCCTATGTTACCTCTGCCCGGTACTTTTTTTGGCAACATCAAGCCGAAGCGCTTACCTTCGAGATTGGCGACCATACTCCACGTGATTTGATCAAGAAAAAAGGACAGATGTCTGCGCTCAAACTGATGGAGTTGATGCTGAAAGAAAAATAGAATTGAACATTTTGTCAAAAAATGACTCCTCGTCGAAAACCTCTCTTTGCCTTGTTTGGTTATGAGACTAATCATCTAAGTAAAACTACATAAATAACCTAATCCATTTGGCTAATCTCTAACCGCTATACTTCTTCAAAAAATAGTTCCGTAGCTTTGGCTACGCAAAGATTTTTTTCATCGTCTAGCAACTAGATATTACACCAAATTTGGATTACTTTATTTTTTCCGTTTTACTAATCGCTCAAAACACGAAATTATCATGAATAAAACTTACGATGTCATTCTTTGGGGAGCCACGGGCTTTACGGGGCGGCTGATAGCCGAGTACTTGTTGGCTCAGTACGGAGTAGGCAAAGACTTGGCCTGGGCCATGGCTGGGCGCAACCAAAGTAAGCTGGAAAAAATTCGCGAAGAACTGGGCAATACTGATATCCCTTTGGTGGTGGCTGATAGCCACGATCGTCAATTGCTGGAAGCTATGGTAAAGCAAACTAAAGTCATTTGTACTACAGTGGGGCCTTATGCTTTGCATGGTAGTCTATTGTTAGAAGTTTGCGTGGAGCAGGCAGTAGATTATTGCGATCTCACGGGAGAGGTACAATGGATGCGTCGTACGATTGACGTTCATCACGAGAAAGCTCAAGAAAACAAGGTGAAGATTGTACATTGTTGTGGATTTGACTCCATTCCTTCCGATATGGGGGTGTTTTTCTTACAACAAGAAGCCCAAAAACAATGGCAAGCCTATGCTCAAGAGGTCAAGTACCGTTTGATGGGTGCCAAAGGAGGGCCAAGTGGTGGAACCATCGCCAGTTTGGATAATGTAAATATAGAGGCCCAAAAAGACCCCAAATTAATGGAAAAGGTCATTCTAAATCCTTATGGCTTGAACCCTCGAGATCAACAAACCGGAAAAGACGTCCCTGATTTGCGCGATTCGGCTTACGACGAAGATTTCCAGGCTTGGATTGCTCCTTTTGTCATGGCAGTGATCAATACCAAGGTGGTGCGTCGTAGTCATGCGTTGAGCAATTATCCTTATGGTCAGGATTTCCGCTACGAAGAAGCCACTCATGTAGGAGCAGGATTTTTCAATCGTATCAAGGCCAGTATTACCGCCACCGTGACCGACGCTTTGTTTACTCCCGGCGCCATTTTGAAAAGAATCATTGATCAGTTTTTGCCCGATCCAGGACAAGGTCCTTCCAAACATCAAAGAGAAACGGGGTTCTTCAAAATAATTTTATTGGGCAAATCAGCTGATGGCAAAACGATAAAGGTAAAAGTAAAAGGGGATCGTGACCCAGGGTATGGCTCTACTTCTAAAATGTTGGCCGAAGCCGCGGTATGTTTGGCCAAAGACCGAGAAAATTTGCCTTCAAATTTTGGGGTCATTACTCCTAGTACTGCGATGGGTGCATCGTTGCTTCATCGTTTGCAGGAAAACTCAGGGTTGACTTTCGAAGTAGTGGAAGGGTAAAGTTTGATGCGTAGCTTCACGGTTGTCTTCAAGGCAGTGTTTTGTGGTGAGGCTACGCTGAAACACTAAAAAGGGGCCCAGAGAAGGTTTGGAAAAGTGAAGGTTATTTTTTGCCCACATATTGCTCTAGTTCATCTACCCTTCTTTTCAATTCCTCAATATCTATCTTCACACCTTTCAAATCGTTCACATCATGAGCAATGCTTTGCAAAGCGGTGTTTTGGCGGGCAACCACTCCGATCAGTGTATTGATTTGATTTTCGTGCTTGTCTTGGTTTTTGAGCACTTCAGTTAATAACTCTAAGATTTTTTCTTCGTTTTTCATTCACATTTATTTTTTACCAACGTATCGTTCCAACTCATCCACACGCCGCTTCAATTCCTCAATGTCTACTTTCATCCCTTTCAAATCGTTCACATCACGAGCAAGGCTTTGCAAAGCGGTATTTTGCCGGGCAACTACTCCAATAAGCGTGTCTACCTTATGTTCAACCCGTTCTAATCTTTCAGAATTAAGCTGAATCGCACTTTTTTGTTGATCCTGGTTTTTGAGCACTTCAGTTAGTAATTCTAAGATTTTTTCCTCGTTTTTCATTCACATTTATTTTTTACCAACATATCGTTCCAATTCATCCATACGCCGCTTCAATTCCTCAATATCTACTTTCATCCCTTTCAAATCGTTCACATCACGGGCAAGGCTTTGTAGAGCAGTATTTTGGCGAGCCACTACTCCAACAAGAGTATCTACTTTATGCTCGACGCGTTCTAATCTTTCAGAATGTTGATCCTGGTTTTTGAGCACTTCAGTTAATAACTCTAAGATTTTTTCTTCGTTTTTCATTCACATTTATTTTTTACCAACGTATCGTTCCAACTCATCCACACGCCGCTTCAATTCCTCAATGTCTACTTTCATCCCTTTCAAATCGTTCACATCACGAGCAAGGCTTTGCAAAGCGGTATTTTGCCGGGCAACTACTCCAATAAGCGTGTCTACCTTGTGCTCTATAGTTTCCAATCTATTTTCATGACTGGTCAGTTGTTGAGAAACTTCAGTAAACCTTTCAGAATGTTGATCCTGGTTTTTGAGCACTTCAGACAATAGCTCCAGTATCTTTTCTTCGTTTTTCATATCCCTAATTTACCATTTTTTATAAAACGATAGAAGTGCGCGCATCTGGAAAGTTTAGTTTTATTTTTTTAATAAAGCCACTTTTTTGTATCATTGCATAAACAAATAAACATATTTTCATTAATTGTTTTGTAAATGTTAGGCAAATTACTCAAAATATTTGGTGGTGGCGAAGCAAGCTATCAAAGTATCTCGGCCAATGCGCTTCAGGAGGCCTTGAAAACCAATCCCAAAGCCCAACTACTAGATGTACGCTCACCTAATGAGTTTCAGTCAGGGCATATCGCCAAATCCAAAAACATCAACGTCATGGCTCCAGGGTTTAAAAGTCAGATCGAGTCATTGGATAAAAGTAAAACGTATTATGTGTATTGTCGCAGTGGCATGCGCAGCGCCCGAGCTTGTAAGATCATGGCTAAAAATGGCTTTGAGCAGGTGTACAACCTCAAGGGTGGGGTAATGGGCTGGAACGGGAAGTTGGTTTAGCTGAATAGAGCAATGGTGATATGGCCAAAGTAATCTCAGTAAAAAAATTACCAAGCAACGTTCAATATTTGACCATATCTCCCAATTTTAAAGTTGCCAAAGGGCTTGCAGGGCTTGTTCCACGCGCTCAAAGTCAAAGCTTTGTAACACTCCTTCCATCTTCTGCTGAATCAGTTCATGGCCTGGATTGCCTACACTGCCCACATGGGTATGTTGCACCTCGCGATCAGGATTAAAATTGCCTTGCTCAATGGCTTGACCTATATTTTTGTACGCTTCCCGAAAAGGAATCCCCTCTAGTACTTGTTGATTAACCGCTTCTACACTGAACAAATAGCGGTACTTCTCATCTTTGAGAATGTCGGACTTGATTTGCACATGTTGTAACATGAATTCGGCAATTTGTAAACTGGCCTTGAGGTCGGCAAAAGCAGGTAAAAAGTTTTCCTTGATAAGCTGCAAGTCACGGTGATACCCTGAAGGTAAGTTGGCGGTAATCATCACAATTTCATTGGCCAATGCCTGAAGCTTGTTGCCTTTGGCCCGGATGAGTTCAAACACATCAGGATTCTTTTTGTGGGGCATGATACTCGATCCTGTCGTGAGGTGATCAGGAAAAGTCAGGAATCCAAAGTTTTGGTTCATGTACAGGCAAACATCCATCGCCATTTTGGCCAGGGTGCCCCCAATACTCCCTAAAGCAAAAGCCACGGTTTTCTCTACTTTTCCCCGGCCCATTTGGGCATATACCACATTGTAATTCAGGCGTTCAAAACCCAATAAATCAGTAGTCATTTGGCGGTTCAATGGAAAAGAAGAACCATACCCAGCGGCCGACCCCAGTGGGTTTTGATTGGCAATGCGATAAGCTGCCTGCAACAACAGCAAGTCGTCGGTCAGGCTTTCGGCATAAGCCCCAAACCACAAACCAAACGACGACGGCATGGCCACCTGCAAGTGGGTATATCCAGGAATGAGGGCGTCTTGGTGTTGCTTACTCAACGTAATCAGCCGATCAAACAAGGCTTTAGTCAACTGTACTACTTCTTTGATTTCCTGACGCAGGTAGAGCTTCAAATCCAGCAATACCTGATCGTTGCGAGAACGTCCGCTGTGAATTTTCTTGCCTACTTCGCCCAGTTGTTGGGTCAACATCATTTCTACCTGTGAATGTACATCCTCGATGCCTTCCTCGATGACAAAGTTACCCTGTTGAGCATCTTGGTAGATTCCCTTGAGTGCTTCCACCAGTTGAGTGAGTTCTGCTTTCTCGAGTAGTTGAATACTTTCCAGCATTCGGATATGTGCCACCGAACCCATTACATCGTAAGGGGCCAACCATACGTCTAACTCGCGGTCTCGCCCTACCGTAAATTGCTCAATGAGTTGGGTAGTGTCGGTATTTTCGTTGTTTCCTTTATCCCAAAGTTTCGCCATGAACTGAATTGTTATACGGTTAAATGGTTCTATGGTCAAATGGTTGGTATGGTTGTGTCCATCTTTTAACCCTTTAACTATCAAGCCATTTAGCCATTGCTATATTTTTAAACCTTCTAATAATTTACAATAAAGATCGATTCCTTGCTCAATCTCAGATCGCTTGATGTACTCATCGGCAGTATGCGAGCGAGCCGAGTCCCCCACCCCCACCTTGATGGTAGTAAAGGGCATCAGGGCTTGGTCAGAAAGCGTAGGAGAACCATAAGCAGTAAGCCCCAAAGTTTTACCTCGTTGCACAATAGGATGCTCCAACGGAATACCCGATGAATTAAGGCGCAACGACCTGGGCTTCAGTTCGCTTTGGGTATGTTGTTGCAAAATGTCTACCACCTCCTGGTTGCTGTAGCATTCCTGGGTACGCACATCAATTACAAATTTGCAACTATCGGGCACTACATTGTGCTGGTACCCTGCCTCTATCTGAGTGACGGTAGCCTTGATTGGCCCCAACCATTCTGATACTTTCGGAAACTCATAGCTTTGTATCCATTGAATGTCCCGTAAGGCCTTGTAGATGGCATTTTCACCTTCGTTTCGAGCCGCATGCCCAGCTTTGCCTTTAGCTTCTCCATCTATCACTACCAAACCTTTCTCGGCAATGGCCATTTGCATTTGGGTGGGTTCGCCCACTACTCCCAAATCAATGGTTCCCAACTGGGATAGTATACTTGCAATGCCATTTTTACCTGAGACTTCTTCTTCAGCAGTAGCTGCATATAGCAAGTTGTAAGGCAAATCGGGTAAAGCGTTTAAATATACAAAAGTAGCCAGTAAAGACACCAACGAGGCGCCTGCATCATTGCTTCCCAAACCATAGATTATCCCGGCTTCTTCGGAAGGTTCAAAAGGGTCGCGACTCCAGCCTTTGACTGGCTTTACCGTATCGTGATGCGAGTTGAGCAAAATGGTGGGTTTGTCTTCGCTCAATTGGGGAGACTTTACCCATACATTGTTGCCCTGACGATAAGGGGTCAATCCTTGTTGCCGCATAAACGCTTCTAAAATACCTGCGGTTTTATCTTCTTCCCGGCTAAACGATTGGGTAGCGATCAACTGCTTCAGCAAATGAACGTACAATGATTTATCGATCTCTTTCATTAATTGAGCACCAGTTGAGTTCCTGAAAAATTATCTTGACCAAGCGCCGAAGCCGCACCAATGATGACCTCTTTAGCGCCTTGCTTTAGCGCAGCAAAACCATTGTCTAGCTTGGGGATCATGCCATCTTTGATGATACCTGATTGTTGGTACGCCTGATACAACGAATGAAACAGTTTTTCAATCAATGTACTGTCATCCTCGGCATCTTTGAGTACCCCTGGCTTCTCGAAACAATACCACAACCTTACTTTATAAAATTGACTCAATGCTCCGGCCAATACCGAAGCCATCGTGTCCGCATTGGTGTTGTACATGTGTCCTTGGCCATCGTGGGTCAATGGGGCAATCACTGGAACAATTCCCTGCGTAAGCAAAGCTTGCAAAGTAGGTACGTTTACTGATTTTACGTCCCCTACCCAACCATAATTGATGTCTTTCACAGGGCGTTTTTCAGCCAAGATAATATTGGCATCTGCCCCGGTAAATCCCAAAGCATTGCAACTATAGGCTTGTAATTTGGCCACTACTTTTTTGTTTACCAGCCCTCCATATACCATCAATACCACCTCGAGCATTTCGGTAGAAGTAATCCGTCGTCCTTCTACCATTTGGGTTTGCACTCCGAGCTTCTCCGCTATTTGGGTAGCCGTTTTGCCTCCTCCGTGTACCAAGATTTTTTTGCCTTGTATACCTGCAAAACTTTCTACCAGTGTCTTCAGTTGTGATTGATCCTCTAAGATACCTCCCCCTACTTTGACAATCGTTAGTTTTTCCATCAAAACCAGTTGTTTTTATATAATTAATGACTGGGATAAATCGCTGAGTGAATTGCCCGCGTTCAAGTGCAATAAAATTTCCTGTAATACAGTTTGGGCACCTATTTCTCGGTTTCCGGCCTGCTCGATCACTATAGATTGAGGGCTATCCAGCACCGCATCGTCGATCACCAGGTTTCGCCTTACTGGCAAACAATGCATCAAACGTGCTTCATTGGTCAAAGCCATTTTTTCGGACGTAATTGTCCAATCAGGGGCAGAGATTACTTGACCATAATCAGCAAAGGAAGACCAGTTTTTGACATACACAAAGTCCGCGTCTTGCAAGGCTTTACGTTGGTCGTGTTCAATCGTAGCGCCTTTGGTAAACTCAGGAGAGAGTGCGGCCCCCGGTGGGTGGGTAATGGTGACATCATACTCCATGTGGGAAGTCCACTCAGCAAAAGAATTGGCCACTGCCTGGGGCAAGGCTTTTACGTGAGGCGCCCAGGTAAGCACAATTTTGGGTCGGTGGGTATGGTTGTTTTTCACCCGATGGTCTTCAATAGTAAGCAAATCGGTCAAAGACTGCAATGGGTGTCTTATTTCAGACTCCAGACTAATGACTGGAACCCCTGCATATTGTTTGAATTGCTGGATAAAAGTTTCTTTGTAATCGACTTCGGCACTTTCTAATTGGGCAAAGGTACGAAGGCCTATTACATCACAGTATTGCCCCACCACGGCCGCTGCTTCCTTGACATGTTCGGCCTTGCCGCCGTCCATCACAACTCCTTCTTCAGTTTCTAGTTGCCAGCCGTCTTTGTTAAAATTCATCATCATGACCGACATGCCCAAGTTCTGGGCGGCTTTTTGGGTACTCAGCCGGGTACGTAAACTAGGATTAAAAAAAAATAATCCCAGGGTTTTGTGCTGCCCTAATTGAGTATATCGTCTAGGACTTCGTTTTACGTCTAGGGCCTTCTGTACCAATTGCGGGACATCTGGCACATCAGAAGGTGCAGTAAAATGTTTCATGTTTTTGTTGATTCTTGTAGTATGTCAGACCTGAAAGACTTTAGAATCCTGTCGGGTCTAAATAGTTGTAGCTGTTTTCTGATCAATGGCTTTTTGCAATGCCTCGACAAATTGATCGGCATTGGCTTGAGTAATATTGAGCGGTGGTAACAAACGAATGATGTGCTTGCCCGACACCCCAGTAAAAATATGATATTCTTTTAATAGTTGTTTGCGCATTTCGGCAATTGGAAACTCAAACTCTAACCCAATCATCAAACCTAGTCCTCGGATGGCTTTGATTTGAGCTATATTGGCTAATTTTTCCTTCAAATAATGTCCAATTTCGAGGGCATTGGCCATCAGATTTTCTTGCTCGAGTACTTCCAATACCGCCAAACCTGCAGCACAAGCCAAGTGATTGCCCCCAAATGTAGTTCCCAGCATTCCATACCAAGCCTCAAACCCTGGGCTAATCAATACCCCTCCAATCGGAAAACCATTGCCCATGCCTTTGGCCACTGTGATCAGGTCGGGTTGCACGTTGGCATATTGATGGGCAAAAAACTTCCCGGTACGTCCATATCCCGATTGAATCTCGTCTAAGATCAATACAGTTTGAGTCGCCTTGCAAATTTCAGCCAATGCTTCCAAAAAAGCTGGAGTCGGAATGTGTACCCCTCCTACTCCTTGTACTCCTTCTATAATGACGGCGGCAAATTGCTGGGTCTCTAAGTGTGTTTTTGCTGCATCTAAATCTCCCCAAGCCACTCGTTCTATCTCGTGATTGGCATTGAGTGGGGCCACAATCTTGGCATTGTCGGTAGCGGCCACCGCAGCTGAAGTACGCCCGTGAAAACCTTTACTAAAAGCCAGTACTTTGCTCCGGTTAGTATGAAAAGAAGCCAGTTTGAGGGCATTTTCGTTGGCTTCAGCGCCTGAGTTACACAAAAATAAACGATAATCCTCGTAGCCCGATAAAGCACCCAGTTTTTGGGCCAAGCGGGTTTGTAGGCCATTTTGTACCGAGTTGGAGTAGAACCCGATGTGGTTCAATTGCTTCTCAATACTTTTGACATAATGTGGATGACTATGCCCGATAGAAATCACGGCATGGCCTCCATACAAATCCAGGTATTTTTGCTGATTTTGATCCCACAAATACGCCCCTTCAGCTTTGGTGGGTTCTATGTCAAACAAAGGGTATACTTCAAATAAATTCATTTTCTTTTAGTTTTTTTTAGTTGGGAGTTAGTAGTTCGGAGTCAGTAGTTGGTAGTTTTATTTAGTCCATAGTCCACTAATTGAACGAAAAGTGAAAAGTGGACACCTCGCGCAGCCATTTAACAATGCAGCAATAAGCGCAGCGAAACCTTTAGTCCTGAGCGAAGCCGAAGGAACTAGCAATAAATCACCGCTTCGCGCAAGATCCTTCCTTCGTCAGGAGAGCTTTAGCAATGCAACAATGAGCCGAAGGCGGAACAATTTAACTAAACCTCCACCTGTTGTAACACACTTTGCAGCGCATTGACTAGCCAATCGGCATCGCTTTGGGTAATTGTCAAAGGAGGCAAGATACGCAATACGTGGGTACCCGAAACTCCCGTAAACACCCGATAATCGTACAGCAATTGCTCACGCAAAGCCGCTACCGGAAAATCAAACTCCAGCCCAATCATCAGACCTTTGCCTCGTACTTCTTTGATTCCAGCCACACTGTTGAGTTTTTGCTGCAGGTATTGTCCTACTTTAGCCGCATTGACCATCAAATTCTCTTGATCAATGACTTCTAACACGGCCAATCCTGCCACACAAGCCAAATGATTACCGCCAAAGGTCGTTCCCAGCATTCCTTTCCAAGGTCGAAACTCAGGATTAATCAACATTCCTCCAATAGGAAATCCATTGCCCATCCCTTTAGCAATGGTAATGATATCGGGACGAATGCGGGTATATTGATGGGCAAAAAACTGCCCAGTACGTCCATATCCCGACTGAATCTCATCCAAAATCAATACGGTTTGACTCATTTTACAGGTTGCCGCCAACTGCTCTACAAAATCAGGATTTGGCACATGAATTCCACCAAAACCTTGCACTCCCTCTATGATTACCGCAGCAAACTCACCCGTTTGCACATGCTTTTGTACCATGCTGATATCGTTCAATGGCACCTGAACCACCTCATGTTGGGCGTTTACTGAGGCGATGCGAGGCAAATCAGTCACAGCTCTAGCTGCTGAAGTGCGTCCATGAAAGCCTTGAGTAAAAGTCAACACTTTGGTTCGTCCTGTGTGGTGCGAAGCCAAAGTAAAAGCACTTTCGTTGGCTTCAGCGCCCGAATTACACAAAAACAAACTGTAGTCAATATACCCTGACAATTGAGTTAGCTTTTGAGCCAAAGTTTCCTGCAATGGGTTTTGCGTCGCATTGGAATAAAACCCCAACTGCCGCAATTGCTCCTCTATTTTTTGTATATAATGGGGGTGGCTGTGCCCAATTGACATGACGGCATGCCCCCCGTAGAAATCTACATATTTTTTACCATTTTTATCCCAAACGTAAGCGCCTTGGCCTTTGATGGGGGTTATCTCGAATGATGGATATACATCAAATAATTTCATTTTCTACTCGCTCTTTATTGCAGCTTGAAGCAAATTCAAACTGCCGCACAATCGGATGTTAAAATCCAATTGATTTGAGCTTCAGTCCAGCGGTTTCGTCCCAGCCTGCGGCCAGATTCAAGTTTTGTACCGCTTGTCCCGAAGCTCCTTTTAACAAATTATCAATCATACTGATAATGAGCAGTTTATTATCGTGTTTTTCGAGATAAAGCAATCCTTTGTTGGTATTCACTACTTGCTTGAGATCAGGGTTGGTATCGCTCAGGTGTACAAACGGATGATCTTGGTAATATGCCTGATAATACGTTTGGGCTTGTTCCAGCGACCAATCGCACTCGGTATAGACCGAAGCCATAATCCCCCGACTAAAATTACCCCTTACTGGGATAAAATTAATGGGTTGCTGAAAATCTGATTGCAATTGCTGCAAGCTTTGGCCAATTTCACCCAAGTGCTGATGTTTGAAAGCTTTGTACACCGATACATTGTTGTTGCGCCAGCTAAAATGAGTGGTAGCAGTGGGCTTTTGTCCCGCGCCGGTCGAGCCGGTAATCGCGTGTACATGTACCTCGTTTTTTAGGCCTTGCTGGTGCGCTAATGGCAATAAAGCCAATTGAATCGCGGTAGCAAAACATCCTGGATTCGCAATGTAGTTGCTTTGTTGTATCTCTTGCCGATTTATTTCGGGCAATCCATAAATAAATGGATTGTCGGGTCGTTTGAGCCTGAAATCGTGACTAAGGTCTACTACTTTCAAATGCTCGGGTAAAGGAGCGTGTTGCTCCCAAAAAAGACCGGATTGCCCGTGCCCCATACATAAAAATATTGCCTCCACCTCACTCAAAGGTAAGTGGTCAGTAAATACCAGCTCCTGCTCGCCCAGCAAATCTTTATGAATATGATGCACGGGCTTGCCCGCCTGGCTGTTACTGTGTACAAATGTGATATCGATGTGAGGGTGATGCACCAAGAGTCTGAGCAACTCGCCAGCCGTAAAGCCAGCGCCCCCAATAATTCCTACTTTCATTTTCTAGAGTTTGGAGGAACAGGGAACAAAGATCGAGGAACAAGTATGATGTTTTAATAGCACTTGTTCCTTGACCCTAATCCCAGTTCCCTACTTGTTGACAGAATGATAAATTTTATGTGCGTTCCCCAATATTTTGGTAAATCCTTTGACATCGTCGCCCGACCAGGCCCGATTCATTTCACCGTAGTGGCCAAACTTGGCCTGCATCAGGTCATACTCTGAGGTAATACCTTGTATTTCAAAACGATAAGGTTGCAAGTGTACGTGTACTTTGCCAGTTACTGTGGTTTGGGTATCGGTCAAAAAAGTCTCAATATTACGCATGACAGGGTCCAGAAACTGCCCTTCGTGCAACAGCATCCCGTACCAGTTGCCCAGTTGTTCTTTCCAGTATTGTTGCCATTTGGTGAGTACGTGTTTCTCGAGGGTGTGGTGGGCCTTGATGATGATGAGGGGTGCAGCGGCTTCAAATCCTACCCGGCCTTTGATGCCAATGATGGTATCGCCTACGTGGATGTCCCGGCCAATGGCATATACTGAAGCGATTTTTTGCAAAGCATTGATGGCATCTACCGGATTCTCAAACATCTGGTCACCAATTCCTTTGAGTTCCCCTTGCTCAAAATGGAGGGTCACTACTCGCCCTCCGTTATCTTGTAGTGGACTGGGGTAAGCCTCTTCGGGCAATGGCTGGTGAGAGGTCAAGGTTTCTTTGCCTCCTACACTGGTTCCCCATAGGCCCTGATTGATAGAATAAGCGGCTTTCTCCCAATTGTCTTGAATGCCGTGTTTTTGCAAATATTCAATTTCTGCTTCACGCGAAAGTTGCAAGTCCCGAATCGGGGTAATGATTTCTACTTCGGGAATCAAAATTTGAAAAGCCAAATCGAAACGTACCTGGTCATTACCTGCTCCAGTACTGCCGTGGGCCACATATTGGGCATCCATTTTTTTGGCATATTCAGCAATAGCCAAAGCTTGAAACATGCGTTCGGCACTTACCGATAGTGGGTAAGTTTGATTACGCAATACATTGCCAAAAATGAGGTACTTGACACATTCGGTATAGTATTGACTGGTACAATCCAGCATCTCGAAGTGGACCACTCCCAATTGGGCAGCCCTTTGAGCAATTTGGTCGCTTTCTTCGGGCGAGAAACCACCTGTATTGACTGCTACCGCGTATACTTCCATTCCCTTGTCTTCAGCCAGGTACTTGGCACAGTAGGAGGTATCGAGTCCTCCACTAAAAGCCAGAATTACTTTTGGTTTGTTATTAGTCGTCTTATTTGGGCTCATCGTTATTCGGATTCAGTTTTGTTTTTTTCTCTTGAATTTTATCTAATTTTTTACCCAGTTTCGCTTCTATTTTTTGGGCTTTTTTGTCTAGTTTTTCATTCTTTTTGAGCATTCGCTTCTCTTTGCGATCCTCCAACTTGGTCAAAACAAATTGTTTGTAGCGCATCCAGCGTTGGTATACCTTAGGAGAATGCTCCCACTTCTTTACCGATTGTGAGTCACTATTCTCACCGTCTTGGGCATCTTTAGCCGGATCGTACAACATTCCGGTACATAGGCAATGCTTTCGCTCGGTTCGAGAAAGGATGTCATAATTGACACAGCTTTGGCAGCCTTTCCAAAAAGTTTCGTCTTGAGTAAGTTCCGAAAATGTAACCGGCTTGTAACCCAGTTCGGAGTTGATTTTCATGACGGGAAGGCTCGTAGTCAATCCAAATACCTTGGCATCGGGAAATTTCACCTTTGATAATTCAAATGCTTTGGCTTTGATGGTTTTAGCCAATCCTTCGCCTCTAAAGTCAGGATTGACAATGAGCCCCGAATGGGCCACATAATTACCGTGTTGCCAAGTCTCGATGTAGCAAAACCCCGCCAATGCTTCTCCCTTGAGCGCAATCACCGCTTTTCCTTCTCTCATTTTTGTTTTGATGTATTCAGGGTCACGCTTGGCAATTCCGGTACCGCGTACCTTGGCGGCGGCTTCTATCATCTCGCATACCGCTTGGGCATACTCTAGGTGACTATTGCTGGCCACCAAAACCACAGTTGTATTGGTCATAGATTTAAGGGGTAGAGTTCCAGGTTTTGAATATTTTCGACTAACTGGTTTTATGAGGTTTTTCCTGTTCATTAAATTTTTAGGAAACATTGTTTTGTTGTTTTAAAACGACAAAATAGTGCTGATAAATCATTCCAAAACCTCAACAAATAATTGAGGGAAAGATAACAAAACGCTCTGGGAAATCTCGAACGAATCAATGATCAGATTTGGTAGAGGTTGGGGTTTGTAATACCCCCAAGTTAGGGCAATATGGTAGTGTTTCGTCCCGTTAGGGACGAGGTGCGTTGCAGCGTGCTGCGATGGGCAATATGTGAGAAAATCTCAACATGAGTGATGGGAAGTGCTTCCCTTAATTTTTTTGCAATGGTAACGTTTTTTTGAGGCTTATGTCAAGTGATCGAGTACAATTTAACAGTTTGACAACGCAAAAACACTGAATAGTACAACAAAAAATTCAAATAACAAAATTATATTACAATCTAATACCAGTCAGAGTCAAGCCTGCCAATGATTGGCAAATACTCAAACACCTACAAGGTCTAAAACAATTGTATATTTGAACAAATTTAGAACTTCTCCCAATGAAAAAGTATACCTACATTTTAGTTACCCTTTGCTTATTTCATATTTTACTCATTCGATGCCAACCTAAAAAGATGCGGTTTGTAACCAGTGTACCGCCCAAGCAAGGAGGGTATGTTCCCGATGCCAAAACTGCCTCAAGCATTGCCGAAGCCATCTGTTTAGCAATTTATGGTGAATCTATATATAACGAACAACCATTTAAAATCACTTTAGAAAAAGACAGTATTTGGCATATTCAAGGCACCTTTAACAAAGAAGGATTTGGTGGAGTTGCAACGGTTAAAATAAGAAAAGCAGATGCGAAAGTATTGTATCTAATGCATGGAAAATAAGCCAATCACTATATTATATTTAAGCATAAAATAGGGCTGTGATTTGGATTGGCTATTAAAGTAACACAACACCAACTAAGGTCAAAAACTACATCTTGTCATTTATTTATAAAAATAACCTGAGTTTTAGGAAGCCAACGTTTTATTTTTCGAATTTCACTTTTAGATAATGGATTATCACTCAAGTACAATTTCACCAATTTTTTGAGGTTTTTGATGCCTTCTGGCAACTTGGTTAACCTATTTCTATCCAACCACAAGAATTCCAGGTTTTTGAGTTTGCCTATCGAGTTGGGCAATGCACTCAATTGGTTTCCGCTGAGCACCAATTTTACGATGCTTTTGAGCTTGTAGATATCATTGGGCAATGTGGTGATCAAGTTATCAGGGAGATGCAAATCTTCTAGCGCCTCGCACTTGTAGAGTACTTTTGGAAACTGGACAAAACGGTTTCTATGCAGCCATAAATACTCCAATGCTTTCAATTGCTTGAAACTGGCTGGCAACGCTTTTAATTGATTTCCTACCAAGGTAAGCCCAGATAATTTTGTTAACTTCCCAATAGATTTGGGCAGTGTTTTGAGTAGATTATCACTCAAATTCAATCCCTCTAATCTTTTGCACTTCGTCAGTGCTTCAGGGAATTCACTAAACTGATTTTTGGCCAAATTTAAATCAGTCAGTGACGGCATTTTTCCCAAACTTGCGGGTAACTGGGTCAAAAAATTTCCAGGTAAGTTCAGTTCATATACTTTTTTGAGTTGATCAATATTCTCGGGCAACGATTTCAGTTGGTTGTACCCCAAGCTCAATTCATTTAAGCTTTTACAAGCATATAGTACCTGTGGAAACTCCTTGAATTGATTGTTGGTTAAAATCAAGTCAGTAAGTGTTCCTAAATTCCGAAAACTATTGGGTAAAGTACTCAACTGGTTTTCATTACAGTTCAAAGACTCTAGTGAAAAACAATTGCCCATTTCTTTGGGTAATGCGGTAAGTTTATTTTCGCTTATGTCCAGCGTTTCGAGTTTTTTCAAACGCCCAATCGCAGCAGGTATTTCGGATAAAAGGTTTTCGGAACACTGCAAATCATTTAGTTCCGTCAAATTTCCGATGATGTCTGGCAACGATTTCAGTTGATTTCGCTGCACCGATAATGTAGTCAGGCGGGTTAATTGACCTATTTCAACGGGAAATGCTTGAAACTGATTGCCAAGTAACTCGAGTTCCTTTAGGTTTTTCAATTTGCCGATTGTCTTGGGTAGTACCGTGAGTTGGTTATTCATCAAATCCAGGGTGTGTAAGAGAGTCAAATCACCAATGGAATTAGACAATCGTGTAATCTTGTTGTCGTTCAAAGACAATTTGCGCAGTTTGGGCAAGCTTTTGAAATCATTTGTCAAAATCGTGACATCACTATTCCCGATCGTCAACGAACGCAAAGCAGTGAACTTGCTCAATTCATCGGGCCAAGTTTTTAAGTGTTCCAAATCAAGGTAAAGTACTTGGGTGGGGTTTTTCAGCGCTTCCTCTAGTGATTCATACCTTTTGTCACGCTGCGAAAAACCATAGTTTACCACAAATAGCATCCAAAAAAACAGGCCAGTACGGATTTTCATCTGATACATATCAAGAATAACTTTTTGATTATGTTCTAAATCTAATCAAACCCACCCATTGGTTATGCCCCAAATTCACGAACCGTCGTGCTGAGTTTATAAACTGTTTTTTGGGCTTATCTTGAACAGGTTGCTAAACCTCGATTTCTCCTACCAAATAAGTCACGGCTTGCCCAGCAATGCGTACTCGGTCATCTAATAATTGGCAATGTAACTCCCCTCCCCTCTGGGAAGTTTGATGGGCCACGAACTGTTCTTTTTGTAGTTTTTCGGCCCAATAAGGAATCAAATAACAATGAGCCGAACCAGTCACTGGGTCTTCACCAATGGCCTCCAGTTTATCAAAACAACGGGATACGAAGTCTACTGCGGGGTCATCGGCCAGCGCTGTGATGACTACTCCAATAGCATCTAAATCGGCAAAGTAGTCATAATTTGGCACCGCTTGACGCACCGCGGTTTCATTCTCAAGTACCACCACATACTCTCTCGCTTTCAAAACTTCTACTGGTTTCACTCCCAATGCCTTCTCGAAATCAGGAGGATCAGCCACAGGCTGAGGAGGGCGACTGGGAAAATCCAGCTGCAAATAATGGCCTCTTTTTCTCACTACCAATTCCCCGCTTTGGCGAGAACGCAACCTGATTTCGTCTTGGGGCCAATCTAAATATTGCCATATCACATGGGCAGTGGCCAAAGTTGCGTGCCCACACAGGTCTATTTCGTAAGCAGGTGTAAACCAAGTGATTTCAAATGTACCTTCCCCTTGGACATTTGAACTGGGCACAAAAAAAGCAGTTTCTGCTAAATTGTTTTCTGCAGCAATGGCTTGTAATACATCATTAGGCAGCCAGTCTTCTAACTGGCATACCGCAGCTGGATTGCCCCCAAATAATTGATTGGTAAAAGCGTCGATTTGGTAGATGGGTATTTTCATTTTGGTCAGTGGTTCATGATTGACTAATCTTTCGCAGGTCAAAAATTTGTTTATTTTTAATAAAGACCAGTTACGAAGTTCAGGCTAAAATGTGAACAACTAGGTTTCACTAAGCCTTTCATTTTTTTCTACAGCAGGACAATATCCAGTGGATATTGGGCCAGCCAAGAGGGATGGAACGAAACAAAAAATGCCGCGGCTCTAGTCTGTCTAGCTAAACT
>CALDJV010000621.1 GCA_937899305.1 uncultured Cytophagaceae bacterium | reverse complement strand
TGCAAGCCTTATATTGATTTATAATTGGAAATATAAAGTAAAACTCTGAGTTTATGAAAAAAACACCTTGGCTAGACAACTTCGAGAAAGAATTAAACAAGGCTCTTGAGAGAACAGTCGTTTCCTCTGAAGCAGGTAGCCTATTTCTTGATACAGCGTTAAGTACCGCACAAAAATTAGAGAAGCATTCTAGAAAATGTTCCCGATGCGAAGAGCTTAAGCCTATATTTTTAGAATATATACTTGATTTGCAAAGTTTAGAGCCTGAAGCTTTTTTTCGTCAAGCAAACGGATATAAATTGAAAACGTTAAAAAAAAAGAAATGTGATGTTGTTCACGAACACCTCAAAGAAGTCCATCACTACAAGGGAATAATGGATAACAGAATTACTTTTATAGCATTAGGTATCGTTGTAGGGGTTATTTTATTTGTGGTGAATCTTTACATAGATTTTGGTTGGCATTTGTTGTTCTCTTTCATTACTGTAGCACTAGGTTGGTTTATAGGATATTCCTTGGATAAAAGGAACAAGAAAAAAGGGTGGGTGATATGACAGAAAATAAAGAGTGGCTAAAACATAATCATCAAAGGAATATAAAATGGTTTAAAAATAGGGTTCTTCGTATAAAAAAAATGCCAACAGCGAAAAAGAAGAATTGGATTAGGTTTCGTTTTTCTGAGGTGACCATTATCAACACCCTGAAGGCGTTGGTAATCGAAGCCGAAAAAGATGATACAGCTAATTCATTTAAAATTAATATTGATAAATACATCAAGCATATGGAAGCTCCTGATTCAGAGTATGTAAGTCGAGCCGAGACCAGACATTGGGAAAAGAAGCTTTTTCGCCCCGTATTAGATTATCTTTATGAACAAAGAGGGTATGCTTTCAGGCACGGCTTTAAGCATCATTATACAATGATTGGCTTGTGGATTGGTGGTGTGATGCTTGTTGTGGGTTCTGTCAAAGAATTTTATATTACTTGGTTTTGGTATTATTCACTATCATTGGTCGTTCTTGCTCTGGTGATTGGAAGCTTAATTGACAAGTTAAATAACAAAAAAGTGTAACCTGAATCACTATCCCCAATAAATTTTCTTACCAAAAGCTTGATCCAGTTTGATGACTTCTTCAGGGGAAAAGGAAATACCACGCAAATGAATCTCCTCTATAGTATTCAATTGATAAAACTCTTCGGGAAGGTGCTCAATTTTATTGTCAGATAAAAATATTCCTTCAAGTTTACTTAAGGTACTAATTTGAGGAGGAATGGTACTTAACTTATTATTGACAAGTGCTAATTCTTTTAAATTCTTTAGACGAAATACTTCGGGATAAATTTCGGACAAATCTACTTTCATGTCATTAAAGCTAAGGTATTCCAATTGGGTCATGGTAGCAAAGCTTTTTGGCAAGTTTTGTAAAGGATTAGCACTTAGGTTAAGTTCGCGGAGCTGTGTTAATTGGGTGATTTCTTCGGGAAGGTGGGTGATACGATTAGATGCTAGCATGAGTGTTTTTAATTGAGAAAGGGTACCAATTTGGGGCGATACCTCCCTAATGGCATTGAAACCCAGGTCTAATGTTTCCAGGTTTTTCAATTTAGCGATGTTATCGGGGATTTTGGAAACATAACCGTATCTATTGTCTAAGTATGCAGCGTCTTCCCACAAATGTTCATATTCCTCGAGTTCATACTCTAAACAATATATGGTGAAGGTTTGTATCAGCTCGTCTTCCAATGAGGGGGGGACCCCTTTTTTAGAAAAAACATCAAAAGCGGTTCTCAGTTGATTTTCATACTCAATAGAGTAAGTGTCTTCGGGTTCTTCTATCAATTGCTGGATATAAAGCAATTCTTCTTCGCGGTAATTTCGGGTAGATAAGTCGATTGGGTTCATGGAGTACACAAAATTGAAAAAATAACTTTTCGGCTTCACAAGTTAAGAAAAATCGCTGGCTTGCTCAAAACCTTCGTCGATGGAGTCTAGAGTGGGACATCATGAAATACCAAGACGTCCTGCCCCCTTGGTCATGCTGAGCTTGCCGAAGCATCTGGTGGGATGAACCATTACTTTCATTCTTAATGCGTTCATTGCAGCCAGGGAATAAATTGTCATCTTCCAACGAAAACGATAGAGATGGGTTTTGGGAACCAAAAAACCAAAGCCACAGCTGTGCTGAGCTCAATGAAGTGAATGAAAGATTAAAAATGGCAATCCATCATCAACCCCAATGAATTTTTTTGCCAAAAGCCCGATCTAACTTGATGACTTCTTCGGGAGAAAAGGATATTCCATTCAGAAAAATGGTCTTTATGTTGCTTAGTTGATAAAACTCTTCGGGAAGGTGCTCAATTTTATTATCAGATAAAAATAACGTTTCAAGTTTACTGAATGCGTTAATTTGAGGAGGAATGGTACTTAGTTTATTGTTGATAAGTGCTAGTTTTTTTAAATTCTTTAGATGAAATACTTCAGGGTAAATCTCGGTCAAATCTATTTTCATATCATCAAAGCTAAGGTATTCCAATTGGGTCATGGTGGCAAAGCTTTTTGGTAAGTTTTGTAAAGGATTAGCACTTAGGTTAAGTTCGCGGAGTTGTGTTAATTGGGTGATTTCTTCGGGAAGGTGGGTGATACGATTAGATGCTAGCATGAGTGTTTTTAATTGAGAAAGGGTACCAATTTGGGGCGATACCTCCCTAATGGCATTGAAACCCAGGTCTAATGTTTCCAGGTTTTTCAATTTAGCGATGTTATCGGGGATTTTGGAAACATAACCGTATCTATTGTCTAAGTATGCAGCGTCTTCCCACAAATGTTCATATTCCTCGAGTTCATACTCTAAACAATATATGGTGAAGGTTTGTATCAGCTCGTCTTCCAATGAGGGGGGGACCCCTTTTTTAGAAAAAACATCAAAAGCGGTTCTCAGTTGATTTTCATACTCAATAGAGTAAGTGTCTTCGGGTTCTTCTATCAATTGCTGGATATAAAGCAATTCTTCTTCGCGGTAATTTCGGGTAGATAAGTCGATTGGATTCATATAAATTGATTATTTTTATAAGTATTTTACGCAAAATGTGAAAAAAATCAATGAATCAACCATCGAATACCAACGAAAAAATACTACAGTTTCTACGAAGCGACGATCCCGTCAATTTTGAATTGGCAATTCAGTTATGCATTGGTACCCATGGCGATTATGGCAAGGCAGTAGGCTATGAATTGCAAAAATACCCGCTTTTGTGTTTACAACATGAACTTGAAATACCCTATTTGCAAAAACTACAGACAATACCAACCAATGCCTGGGAGCGCTTACCTACTAATTTGGGTTTACTGTACAATTTGAGAGCACTACACCTTGATAAATACAATTTCGATTTGCTCCCTCCCGAAGTGCATCAACTTCTCCGCCTCGAGAAACTCATTGTTCGAGCCTGTGGTCTTACTAGCTTGTCGCCCGCCTTGGGGTATTTGAGCGTACTTACTTTTTTGGATGTAGGCTCCAATCATTTGACTACCCTTCCGCTTGAAATAAGCCAATTGACCAGATTAGTTACCTGCTTGGGTGTTAACAATCAACTGGTTGCTTTACCCCCTGAAATAGAAAACCTGAAAAGTCTGGAAACTCTAGACTTGAGTAACAATTTGCTCACTACCTTGCCCAACCAAATCGGAAAGCTTACTCAACTTACCCATCTGAAGCTGGTCCACAATAAGTTAACCAGTTTGCCAACCACCATTGGTTTATTGAAAAACCTCCAAGTACTTGACTTGTCTTCCAATCAGCTCACCAGTCTTCCTGACGAAATAGGGCAAATGGAAAAACTTCGAAAGCTGAACCTAAAAAATAACCAGTTGACTGAACTTCCAGCGGGCATTGGTAAACTCAAGCACCTATTGTCATTAGAAGTTTCTCACAATAAAAAGCTCACTCAGTTAGCGGCTGGGCTGGGAAATTTAGGTCAATTGACCCAGCTGGAACTCATCGATACCAGCTTACAGTTGCTTCCGGCTAGCCTACACAAGCTTCAAAAATTAGAACGCTTGCACATAGAAGGTAGTCAGTTGAAGGAGTTGCCTGCCGAAATTGGCAAACTCACCCACCTCAAGGAACTACATATCAAAAATAGTCAACTTGAAAGCCTGCCGAAAGAAATGGGTAACCTGGTGCAGCTACGGACCTTAAACCTGCGGCAAAATAAATTACAAAAAATTCCTACTGAATTGAGTAAACTTTCCAACCTCGAAAGCCTCGACTTGCGTGACAATGAGCTAGAGGATTTACCGATTGAACTATGGCAACTGAAGCAACTCAAACGAATGAAAATAGAAGAGTCGGGGTTATCTTCGTCGGATCAGGCAAAGTTCAGGTTGTTATTGCCGCACTGCTACATACTGTAACCAGTCAGCAACCAATGCATACTAGTATGCTTCTAATTTCCCCATTCCAAAATAAAAACAAACTAAAAAAGCGTTCAATTCGCTTCCAACCAATCGTCATAATTTTGTTTTATATAAGAAACCTCACCATGAAAGTTTTGGCCTCAAATCAGCTTTTTAAATTTGAGCAATTTTGGTTAATTGATATACCATTAAAATATCTTATTTGATATTCTAAAATACCTTCCACAAAATAATAAGTAAAACGGAAAAAATAAACTAATCCAAATTTGATGTAATAGCTTGTTGTCAGGCGAATGAAAAAATTGGCTAATAGCAGCGCTATTCGCACTATTTTTTCGGGAGGCATGGTAGCAAGACATTAGTCAAATGGATTAAGTTATTGATGTAGTTTTACTAATTGACTTTTTTAAAGATTTTTAGATAAAAAATGTCCTTTAGATCCAGCCAAAAAAGTATGTAATAGTAACACATACTTTTTCTATAACGACAGACCATTCATTCATACTAACCACTTATTTCTTGAGAATTGACCGTTGAGTCAGGCTAAACAAAAAGCGTTGTAAGCCGATTATTTAATACTACTGATGTAACTTTATTCATTTATTCGGTATTTTTATATGGATTTCCATATGGTTAAATTATCAAATGGCCATATAACCATTAGCCGAAGGCGGAACAATTGAACAATAAAATAAACAGTACAAATTTAAATTCAAACCAAACATGTCAGCAATGAAAACGCGACGAATTCTTCAAAAACAAACTGTATTAGTGCTTGCGGCCTTGGTATGGGCCTTTACGGGATGTCAGCAAAAAGAGGATGATCCAGCTCCGGAAAACTCGAGGGTGAATACTGATTCTCCCACCGAAATTGCCTTTACTTCTGCAAACTTCAATGGAACAATCCTTCAATTAGGTACCGGAGGAATAACCGACCACGGATTTGTTTGGGGCGAAACCACCGACCCTGATTTGACCGCAGCGGGCAAACAATCGTTGGGAGCCAAAGCCGAAACAGGTGGTTTTACTCATGAAGTGACTGGTCTTACCGCTGGGGTAACTTACCATGTACGAGCTTATGTGACCGATGCCCAGGGAACTTTCTATGGGCAAAACCAGACTTTTTCAACAAGTTCTGTAATAATTACTGAGTTCATACCAACATCAGGGACCCAAGGGGATACTGTAACAATTACAGGTAGCAATTTTACTACAACAGTTTCAGATGTAATAGTGAAAATAGGTGACGTTTCTTCTTCTAATATTGTAAGTTCCAGTAGCACTGAAATTAAAGCAATAATTCCTGCTGGTGTAACAGAAGGAGCCAATAAAATATCGGTAAGTATCCAAACAGTAGAGGGGATATCAACTAGTGATTTCACTTACCTACAAGGAACTTGGATAGAAAAAAAGTCGCTGCCTTCCTCAATAGGTAATACCAATCAAAGCTTTGTACTTGGTGCTGCTGGGTTTATTGTTGATTCGCAATCTCAAGAGGTGTGGCAATATGATCCTTCGACAGATAGCTGGCAACAAAAAGCAAATTTTGGCGGAGATGCCAGAATTAGGGCTGCATCGTTTGTGCTAAATAATAAAGCATATGTAGGTTTTGGGTTGAAAGCAGGGATTGGTCAAAATGATTTTTGGGAATATGATCCTTTGTTAAATTCCTGGACTCAGAAAAATAATTTCACTAGTGCTTCTTCGACTTATAAAGGCTTTACAGTGAATGGGAAAGGATATATTGTGGGCTCGATACTAGGTGTACTATGGGAATATGATGCAACTAATGATTCTTGGGTACAAAAAACATCATTTCCTAACATTGCGGCTGGATTACCAGATATAATGATTATTGATAATATGGCTTATGTAGGTGGAGGTAATGGTAGTGAGCGACAATCCAATTCTAATAAATTCTGGAAATACAATACGACGAATGATACTTGGACTACTATCAGCGATTTTCCTGGGAGTATCAAAGAATCAGCGCGTTTTCGCCCACTTACAAGTTTTGCCACAAGTGTCAAGGGGTATGTAATAGAAGCAGGAGAGAATTATGATGTTTGGGAATATGACCCTACAACTGATTCGTGGTCTGCAAAAGCACATAATGTTAAATTCAATGGGCAATTACCTCTTTATACTCAAGCTTTTGTTATAAATGACAAAGCATATATTAGAGAAACTAATGTAAATGGTGGGACTTCTTTATGGGAATTTGACCCGACCAAATAATACAAGACCGGAAGTCAGGTAAATGACCTGACTTCCAAATTTTTTAATAGGCAACTATTGCAGCGATTTGATCAGGCACATTATTTAAACATCAATACTATTATGAATTTTTTATTCAGGCATTTAAGATTTACCTTGATAATTTTTTTCCTTGGGATGGGAGGCCTTTCTCAAGTACAAGCTCAAGTAGAGGGGAATATCTTGGTAGAAATTCGGGGTATTGGGAGCAGTATCAACAGTACCGTCAATTTTACGGGTACCATACCCTTACCCGGCATCGATCGAACTATTTTTATCCCCGATGCTTCCATTCCAGATGGTGGTTGTACCTTCAATGTAAAAGTAACCAGCCTCTCCGATTACCATGCTGGAGTATGGCATAACGAATCAGTAGATGGAACCCCTTTTGTTGATTGTGGTAATCGGGGTTGGCAATTCCGCTGGACGCCTCAACCAATGCCTAATTTACTATTAAGTCCCGCGAATACTACAGTGTGTTCGGGTACTTCATTTACCCTGACGACCCCTATTGGAACCAATGATAAAATAGATCAATACATTTGGGAAGAATCGACCGATGGAGGAACAAATTGGGTTGCGGTGACCAATACCACTGGAGGTAGTAGTAGCACCAGTACCAATTCTTTGGAAATTAACCCCTCAGTACTGGTGGCAACCACCTACCAGTATAGAGTAACTGGCTACCGTAACAGCAAATTGGTGGCTCCCCCCAGTGGTGGGCAACCCGTTTTTGCCTTCCCTCCCCCTTTAGATGACTTTATGGGAACCCCGGCGCATACTACCAATCAATCGACTACCTGGAGTTTAGAAGATCGCATCCCTATTCAACTGCAAGGGATCACCGTAGGAGAAATCATCATTACTCATTTAAAATGTCAAACCGTGAGTGATGGAACCATTCGAATTAAATTCAATGCCCCTTATAATCCAACTGGAAATTATTATTATAGTTTAGCAAGCGGAGATTTTCGTGATAGTGAATTTTTACCTCCTATTGATCCTAATAATCCTCTTTTTAGTAATGATATGCAACATATTCCTGCAAAGCCAGTGCCTACTAGTGTTGAGAACATTTCAAATCCTTCTACTGATGCTGTTTTCCCCCCATTGGGTGCAGGGACTTATACTCTAGCTATAGAAAACGTAAGCGGAGGTCAGCGCTATTGCTACGAAAAATACCTACTCAAAGTCAAAGCCCCTTCCAACCCAATTACGGGAACCATTACCAATAGCACATCCCCTACTTGTCGCAATGGTACCAATGGTGAAATCACGGTTCAAGCAGGGGGAGGAGTCACCGCAGAAACTGGTTATACCGGAGGGTATACCATTAGATTATACCAACAAGGAAACGCCACCCCTATCCGTACCCAAGCTACTACCGGGAGTTTTAACTTTACTGGTTTGGCCAGTGGAAATTATTACGCGGAAGTATTAGAGGATGGTTGTGGAACCAACGATATCAAAAGAGTCCCTACTTCTGGATTTGAGACCCTCAGCGACCCTCCCTCCGTCGCTGCCACTGCTGCGGTCGACTCAGAAATTGTCTGTGAAGGAGGCACCGGAAGCATTGAAGTGCGTTTTACCCAGGGAAACCCAAATGGGACCTACCGCATGGAGGCATTTCGGGGCACCAGCACCACGCCCCAAGCCACCGCTACTGGGATTGCATTGAGTGCCAACCGTTACACTTTTAACAACCTCCCGGCAGGGGCTTATACCTTTAGGCTGACCCACGAAACTTGCCTGGGAGCCAGTGCCGATGTCTACAATATTTCCTCAGTGGTTACCCTGGCCGATGTCACCCCAGTGACGGGCACCGCCACTGGACTCAAAAAGGCAGGAAGTACTTTTGAACTGACTTGTAGTGGAGCGAATGATGGACAAATTCAGGCAAGTATTGTGACGGGAAAAACCACTGCCACCAACAACGTATATTCCTTGGTGCTCAAACGAGCCGGAGTAGTGATAACTGCGCCAGCTTTTAGTGCCACTGGAACAATTACCCCTACCAACCTCAAGGTGGGCGAAACCCTCAATTTTACGGGCCTCACTGAGGGCACCTATACCGTAGAAGTTTCTCAAAATGGTTGTACCGGAACCACCAAGGTATTGGGAACCGCGACCCTTGCGGCTCCTCCAGCCATTACGGCTACTTTCGCCCCGGTGACCAAGTTTGGGGCTTTCCAGGTAAGTTGTGCCGAAGGTGAAGATGGCGAAATTGTGGTCAGCAACATCAGCGGAGGAAATGGTACCTATACGGTGGCCCTCTTCGAAAACGGAGTACCTGTGACCGCTAGTGCTACCAACAAAGTCACCGATGCGGTCGCCGGAACGGTGACCTTCAAGGAATTACGCCCCAAACTCTTTGGGGGAAGCCCAGTGGCCTATACCATCAAAATCACCGATGCCCAAGGCTGCGAAATGGACTCCCCGGCGCTCCAGCTGGAGGCCCCCACCGCAATCAGTTCGATCCTGACTCCGGCCTCAGTAACTTGCAAGGGGGAAAGCAACGGAAGCGTGACCGCTCAAATCAGCGGAGGAACGAGACCTTATACTATCGAATGGCGAGATTCGGGAGGAGCCTTGCTACTTACGACTACCCTCGGAGCCACCGAAACCACCCATACCCTCAGTGGCCAACCCGCTGGAACCTACACTTTTAGAGTAAGAGACGTGAATGGCTGCCCAGTCACTGGTACCAGCGGCTGGCACGAAAATACCGCAACCATTACCGAGCCTACTGACCCATTGGCCTTTGAGGTAGCTTCGTTTATCGTAGACTCACTTTCTTGTAATGGGGCGAGCGACGGACGCATTACTTTGGCGGCTACCGGAGGCTGGGGAAGCTATGCCTACTCGCAAGATGGGGTGAGCTACCAGGCTTCGCCCGTATTTAGCGGACTGGCCGCGGCTACCTACACCTTGTATCTCAAAGATGCCCAAAATTGCGTGGTAACGACTACCGTAGAAGTGAAACAACCTGTGGTACTTACTTTGGCCCAAACTCAAATCAGCCAAGTAAGTTGTAATGGTGGTTTTAACGGGGTATTCACCTTTACCGCCCAAGGGGGCAACGACGCAGGAAGTGAACCCTACACGATTTTACTCAATGGGGCGGCCCATAACGAAACCGACTGGAGCAACTGGACTACCAATGGGCAGATTACCCTTCGCGGACTGGCCGCAGGAATGTACACCATCCAGGCCACCGATGCCAAAGGCTGTAACGAGGACCTTGACTTTACCATTACCCAACCTGCCTTACTGACCGCAAGCGTGTCTAATATAGTAGCGGCGACTTGTGGCGAGCGCAACGGCAGTGCCCAAGTAACCGCTACCGGAGGAACCACCCCTTACACCTACGCCTGGAAAAAATACGATGCTACCTCGGGTACGCTCAGAACTTGGAGTAGTACTACAAACCTTACTGGGGCCGAAGGAGGCGCCTACGAAATGATTGTTACCGATGCCCTGGGTTGTTCTATCACCCAAGTGGTACAAATTTCCAATGCCGATGCTGCCCAAACTACCTTCCAAAACATTACTGCGGTAAGTTGTGCTGAAAGCAAAGATGGAAGTGCAACCCTACTGGTTTCGGGTGACTTGCCCATTGAGGTAACTTGGGTAGACGCGGCCGAAACAGGTACCATTACCTCGCAAAATGCTACGACGATCCAACTCACTGGACTGACCAAGGGTTATCACGATTTTCAGACCAAAGATAGCAAGGGCTGCGTGCGTTTTGAAACGGTACTGGTACCAGGTCCCGAAACCTTGCTGATTACCCGTGATAATAGTACTGATCCAACTTGTCATAACGGAGGTGACGGAAGCCTTGGAATCATCGTTTCAGGGGGCACAACTCCTTATACCATCACCTGGGACAATGGCCTCGCTGCAGGGACCACTGCTTTTAACAATTTGGCTGCAGGTACCTATACGGTGCAAGTCACCGATGCCAATGACTGTCAGCGTCAGGCCAGTTTTATCTTGCAAAACCCATTGCCCATTACGGTAGATTTGGGTACCGGAGGCACGGTGTGCGAAGGACAAAGCGTGACTTTGAAGCCTACCATTACCGCTGGAAATGCCATTGCTACTTACCAGTGGACCTCGGCCAGTGGGAATTTTATCAGTGCGGCCAGTGAAATTACGGTACGTACCGCAGATACTTATTTTTTGCAGGTGACTACCACCAATGGATGCACGGGTACCGGACAATATGAGTTGGCCACTGCTACCGATGTATTTGAAGCCGACTTCTTAATGAACGATGAAGCCATCGTAGGCGATACGGTGGTGGCCATTGAGGTTTGCCGTCCGGCCCCCACCACCCTTTTCTGGGATATTGAAGGCCTGGGAGACAAAGTAGAAGTGCTGGAAGCCACCGTGACAAATGCCCGCCAAAGTTTGATTTTCAAAGAAGCGGGTACCTACACCGTGAAGTTGTACGCCTCGGCCGGGAATTGTCAGGATGTGTACGAGCAACAAATTACCGTAACCAAAGCCGATGGACAACGAACTGGAAGTGCGCAGGTGGCCCAAACCGGATCAAACGGTCAGAAAATACAGGCCCAGGTAAGTCCCAATCCGGTCAGCAATGGAAGATTTAAAGTCACCATAGATTTGGCTCAAAAAGAAGCGGTAAAGGTAGAAGTGTTCTCACTCAGTACCGGGAAGCGCTGGCGCCTGCCTCAACCGCTCCAAGGGAAAGGGCAAACCCATTATGAATGGACCCTCGAGGTGCCAGAGTTGACTTACGGCACCTACGCAGTACGTGTTCAGACGGCTACCAAACAGGAAATTGTGAAGGTGGTGGTGAATTGAATGGACGCCTTCGGCGAATGGTTAAATTGTTCTATGGTTAAATGGCTTCGCGATGCGTCGCGAATATTCTTCGCATTGCGAAACCATATAGATTATCAAATTTGCAAATAAGAGAAATTAATCATCGCTTTGCGCCAACCATTTAGCCATTTAACAATGAGCCGAAGGCGGAACCATATAAATTATAAAAGAAATTAATCGTCGCTTCGCGCAACAATAGAGCAATATAACAATCAGCGAAGCGGAACCATTTAGAAAGAAACAATACAACAATATGAAATACTTCCTCAGCATCCTCCTATTTGGCTTTTGGCTCTTACCCAAGCCCATTCAAGCCAAATCTGATACACTCCGTTCAAAAAAAGACAGTATCATTCTACTCAAATCCGAAGACATTATTCGTGGTGAGACAAATCGGATGAGTTTGCCCGTGGTCAAACCCCGTCTGACCACCCAAATCCTACAAAAACAAGCGGCACGGTACCAATTAGGGACCACCCGCTCTTTTACAGGCTTGAGTAGCTTGCCCAAGGTGGTCAACCATGATCCCAATCATTTTGAGGCTTCCTACCTCCAAAGCATCAAAAAACCAGTGCCCGATACGGTCCGAAACCTCATTAACCACATTGAGGCCAAGTTCAAAGAAATTACCCAAAACAAATTGCTACTGGGACTCATCAAAGGCGATGAATTGCTTAAGTTCAAATTCCCCCGAGGCATCTCAAAAACCGTGGGTGGAAAGGAATATATGTTGATGCTGCTCGGAGTGAAGTTTCGCAATGGGTATGCGGCAGTTCAGGTGGCGTTGAAGCTTCCCGTACCTCAAACCCAAAGTGAACCCACCGGAGAGCGTTCGATGTATTTCTGGGGAGAAGTGAGGCTGTCTCAGGATGGAGGATTCAAAGGAGGACAAATTGGACTGCTTACCGATTTTCCGATCAAACTGCCTGGTGGCAAGAGCAGCATCACTTTTAGAAAGTCCACCCTGGGTGGTCAGCAGCCCGACGGCACCTTTGTGACTTTCGATTGCAATGGTTTCAAGGATATGGGCATCAAAGGCGTGTTAGAGTTTTCCCGTGGTTTCATCGTGCCCGAACTGTCTCCCGGAGTAAGGGATACCATTTCTGACCAAAGGGTAAAAGGGACCTTTGGGGCCGTCGTGGGTGGGTTGCATGATATTTTGCTGGAAATTGATGTACCCCAGCGATTTCAAATGGCCAAACTAGATCGCTTCAGCTTTCAAATCAAAAAGGCGGTACTGGACCTGAGCGACGAACGCAATGCGGTGGGGCAAACCTTCCCTAATGGCTATGCCGAAAACTACCTGCCAGGAAATAATCTGGCCTTATGGCGAGGCCTTTCCATCAAGGAATTCAGTCTATTCTTACCCCCTGAGTTTAATAAATCGGCCAAAGAATCGACTGGTACTACTTCTTCTTCTGCCTCTTCTCCTGGATTCTCTATTGTGGCCCGCAATGCCTTGATCGACCAACAGGGATTTACCGGAGAAGTAGAAGCCCGCAACCTCATTGCCCTAGGCAAGGGTAAAATGGGGAAGTGGCCTTTTTCAGTAGAGCATTTTTATATCAAGATGGAGGCAACCCAACTCCGGGCGGGAAGCTTTGCCGGAAGGGTACGTTTGCCCATTACTAAAGAGGACCCAGAAGCTTATCTTAAGTACTCAGTGATCATCAACCCAGATGATGGGGATTATGTGGCTCGGGTGCAGTTTACCAAAAAGATGAATATGAACTTATGGGCGGCCAAAATGGAAGTGTTGCCTTCCTCATCGCTGCAAATTGGGGTGAAAAACGGGGCTTTCCTGGCCAAAGCGGTGCTCAATGGCAAGTTTACTGATATTGGAGGCGAAAAATTCAGCAAAACCCTCCAAATGAAAGACATTGCCTTTGAGCGTATGACGATCAAAACCACCCCTCCTTACCTCAGTGTGGGGGCCATGTCGTTTGGCGGCTTGGGCCGAACCCAAAAACTGGGTGGCTTTACCTTTACCATCGATCGCATTGGTTTTGTCAAGGGAGAAGCCGAACGAACCGGAAGCAATGGCTTACAAGTGGGAGGTAAAATCAATTTTGTAGAAGGCAACAATAGTTTTGGGGCCGAAGCCTATGGGGTGGTCTATGGTCGTCTGGAAGAGACCCCGCTTGGAGTACAAGTACCCAAGTTTGAGCATGTGGAGTTGAGCGAGGCCGGAATTGATGTAGACATGGGCGCTTTCAAATTATCGGGATACGTAGAATACTACAAAGAGGATGAAGTCTACGGTCACGGATTTAGAGGAGAGATTCAAGCTGCTTTTGGAAAATCCAAAATGCGCATCAACGTAAAATCTCGGGCGATGTTTGGCAATGTCAGGGGCTTCAACTATTGGTATGCTGATGCCTTGATGGCGTTCAAACCGGGCATTCCTCTAGTGGCCAATGGAGTCAAACTCAGTGGTTTTGGAGGAGGAGCCTATTACCATATGACCCGGGCCCTGAAAAATACTGCGGCCAATCGGTTGGGACAAACTCCTTCGGGTATCAGTTATGAGCCCGATAAAGAAACTTTTTTGGGCATCAAAGCGAGTGTACTCATCACTGGCCCCTCGGCCAGTACCTACAACGGAGAAGCTGGATTTAGCATTGATTTCAACCGCAATGGGGGGATTCGTAAAATTGGTTTTGATGCCAGTCTGGTGATTGCCGCCCCCGGCTTTAAGGTAGACCTACCCATTATGCGTAAAGTGACCGAAGAACTTACCAAACTAGAAGCTAGCGCTGACAAGGCAACAGGTGGTATGTTGGGTAAACTAGGGCTTAAAAGTAAGAATGGTCCAAGGCCCGAATACCGCGAATCAGGCAATGGAGCCATCAAGGCCGTGGCCCGGATCGATTTTGACGTAGCCAACAGTGTATTGCACGCCAACTTGACCGTAGACATTGATGTGGCCGGAGGAGTGGTAAGAGGAGGCGGGGAAGCAGTATTCCACTTTGCGCCCGATACCTGGTATGTACACATTGGTACCCCGGAAAGGCGCATGGGGGTCAACATTATGAATGTGATCCAAACCGGGGCCTACTTTATGATAGGGGACAATATTCCTGAAATGCCTCCTCCACCCGAAAATGTGATTCGTATTTTGGGACTTCAGGGTGAATACAACAAAGACCGGGACGATGCCGCAATGCTGGCGGGCAAAGGATTGGCCTTTGGGGCCGATTTTAGAATGGATACCGGGAATATGAATTTCCTGATGTTCTACGCCCGTTTTGCCGCCGGACTGGGCTTTGATGTGATGCTCAAAAAATACGCGGATGGCATCAGTTGTAAAGGTCGGGGCAAAGAAGGCATTGGGGTAAACAATTGGTATGCTCAAGGCCAGGTATATGCGTTTTTTGAAGGAGAAATTGGCATTCGGGTGAGTTTGCCTTTCAAAAAGGGTAACTTCCCCATCATTCAGGGAGAGTTGGCTGCTTTGATGCAGGCCCAACTGCCCAACCCGGTGTGGATCAGAGGAATTGTAGGAGGACAGTTTTCTATTTTGGGTGGTCTGGTGAAAGGAAAGTGTCGCTTTGAGGTAGAAATCGGCCAGCGCTGCGAATTTGTGGGGGGCAATGCCCTTTCCGGGGTAGAAATCATCAGTGATGTCAAGCCTGCTGAGGGGGCTCCTGCGGTAGGGGTATTTACTTCCCCCCAAGCTACCTTCAATCTAGCAGTAGACCAGCCTTTTGAGGTCAAAGACCTGGTGGAAGACAAAATGAAAAAATACCGGGTAAAACTCGATTATTTCAAAGTAACCGAACGTACCAGTGGTAACGCCTTGGCCGGTAAAATGGAATGGAACGAAGACCACACGGCCCTTTCTTTTGTTCCTAAAGATATTTTTCCTTCCGAAAAAGTACTCCACGCCGAAATCCAAGTAAGTTTTGAAAAAAGAGAAGGGGGGCTTTGGAAACCAGTGAGTGGGGTGGTAGAAAAGAAAGCGCTGGACTTTAAAACGGGCAAGGCTCCCGATAAGATTGTGCGCCAAAACATTGCGTACAGCTATCCGGTGATCAAGCAGTTGCACTTTCATACTAAAGAAAATCCCCAAGGGTACATTCAGCTCAAACAAGGACGTCCCGATCTTTTTGATAGCCAGGAGGTGCGCAAAAACTTTACCCAGGTGGTGCGGTTTACCGATGCCCGCAATCCCAAATCAGTTCAGGAAGTGCCCTTGACTTACCAAGCAGCCAACAACCGTTTGGTGTTTGATTTTCCCCAGCAGTTGGGTAAGCAAGTCACCTACCGATGGGAGATTGTAAATGTACCCAAAGGGCAAGCCAGTTTGGTGGATGAAAATGTGACCAATGTTACGACCAACAACCCCAATGCAGACGTGTCGGTCACCAAGAAAAAGCTGGAAGGAACCCGCGAAGTGTACAAAGAAAAAACGGTGTTTGAAGCCGCGATACGCACCAGTTTATACGAAACCATGGCCGCCAAATTCAATGCGTTGAGTCGCACCTCGGGCTGGAGTTGGCCCATTATGACGAGCGTGCACGTCCTGGGTTCTACTTTTACTGGAAAGGAAACTTTTGACCGCTTCGAGGTAGCTGGGGAAGGCGACAATCCGGCCTTGGTAGAGTTGGAAGCAGTGATGCAAAATACACCTTGGTACCGAAGTACGATTGCCCCTCTGGTGTACAATCACCCCGGTTCCGGCAGCATTCAACGCAGTGCAACCCCCTTTGGCATTCCTCCTTTCAAGGCGCTCTTTATCAATCAGGACAACTGGAACAATGCCCTCTCGGAGGAAACCTTGGAACCCAAACAACCAATGGTATACCGAGGAGCTTTTATTCTGAATGTAGCCCCCATTGTGCAGCGGGATTATATGGAAATGGTGTACAAAGCGGCCGAAATGAAGCTCAAAACGGCTACTTCCACACCTTGGATTGACCGCCTGATGACGACTCCTTTCCCGAGCATTTATTCCGGGTCCTACGAAGTCATCATTCGTTACCGCTTGCCGGGGAATGGTCGGGTGACTTTTGAAAGAAGGTTTACGATTGTTAATCCCTAAATGGTTCCGCCTTCGGCTTATGGTTGAATTGTTATATGGCTAAATGGTTGCGTGAAACGAAGATTATTCGCGACGCTTCGCGCCAACCATTCAGCCATCTAGCCATCAGCCGAAGGCGAAACAATTTAAATTATCAAATTTGCAAATAAGAGAAGTCAGTCATTAATCACCGCATTGCGAACCGAGTTTACGAGCTCACCGAAGGTAAACCATTTAGCCATAGAGCCATCAGCCGAAGGCGGAACCATAATATTCAAAGAATTAAAACAAGATATGCATATACAACAAATGATGGGTAAATTTCGCAAGACATTACAAGCCGCATTGCGAAACCATTTAACAATGCAGCCATATAGCCATCAAGGGTACCATTGGTACTTGGTATTATGTCTGATGTTGGCATTTGGTACCCAAAGCGTCGCCCAACAAAACTTCAGCGTCAAACTCATCGCCACCGTTCCTCCCCCAGTGTCGCCCTACCTGGCTGATTTGGGCTATCCCCAAAGCCTCAACTTGAACATCATTTTGAGTGGACGTACGTTTTACCAAGGCATTCTCAAAGTTCGCCTGGAAAGTATGGATGGGCGGGGCATTGTCATTCAGACCCGCGCCAACTACAACCCCATTGTAGACCTGGGACCCAGCCAAACGTTTACCGGAGTAGAGTTGGCTCCTTATTTCAGTCAGGAAAACCTGGACTTTCTGGGTGGTTTTGATCGGCAACAGTATTTGCGTACTAAGCGGATTCCCGATGGCATCTACCGTCTTACTTTTTCGTTTTATGATCGGTTTCGCCCCGATGTACGGGTGTCCAACGTAGACATTCTGTCTCAAAAGATCCTGCGCGTGTTTGCTTTGCAACCAGTGATGATCAACCTGCCCCTACAAATGGGCGTGGTCAACTCCGCCAATCAAAGTGCCCAACCCGTAAACATCAACTGGACGCGTCCCGCCAATACGCCCTTTACCCCCGAGTACGAAATGATCATCAATGAGCTGCGGCCCAATTGTCAGCAGTCTTACAATGGCACCAGCTCCAACAATGCCGCCGCCAGCCGGATCAGTCAGGCGGAGTTATTTAACTGTTTGGGGCCCGAAATATACCGCACCACCACGACCT
>CALDJV010000620.1 GCA_937899305.1 uncultured Cytophagaceae bacterium | reverse complement strand
GGAAACGACGGATTAGTTGGTATGAGTTGCGTCAGACAGCGGATGGCCAACCTTGGACAATTTACCAAGAAGGAACTTACACGGACCCCAATGGTCACAATGCATTTTGTGGAAGTATTGCAATGGATAAAGATGGAAACATTGGAATGGGTTATACCATTGTAAGTTTGAACAAACACCTTTCTATTCGCTATACAGGTCGTATGGCAGGCGATGCTTTGAATGTAATGACGGTGCCTGAAGGCGTAGGATCTGATGGTGATGCACGCTCTAATCGTGGTGATGGACGCTACGGAGATTATGCTCAAATCACCCTTGATCCTACCGATGATTTGACTTTCTGGCACATTGGTGAATATATGAAAGGAAGCGCGAGCACCGTTCGTCGTAGTCGTGTAGTAGCCTTCCGTTTGGGTACTGCCACTCCTGATACCGAGGCGCCTACTACTCCTACCAATTTGGCTGCTTCTAACGTAGGTTCAAGTAGTGTAACATTGAGCTGGACTGCTTCTACTGATAATATTGGAGTAGCAGGATACGACATTTACAACGGAGGTTCAGTAATTGCCTCAGCAGCAGGAAGCGCAACTTCTTTTAACGTAACTGGTTTATCGCCTACTACTGCCTATGCTTTCTCTATCCGAGCCAAGGATGCGGCTGGAAACCAATCAGCGGCTAGCAATACTGTAAACGTAACTACTACTGACGTATCAGCTTGTACTGGAGGAATTACTTCGTTCCCTTACAGCGAAGGTTTTGAAGGAAACATTGGTGCCTGGACTCAAGCTACGGGCGACGACTTGAACTGGACTGTTCAATCAGGAGGAACTCCTTCTAACAACACGGGCCCTTCCGGAGCCGCAGCAGGAAGCAACTATATCTTTGTAGAAGCTTCAGGAGATGGAACTGGTTTCCCTAACAAATCGGCCATTATCAACTCTCCTTGTTATGACCTAAGCGGAGTTACCCAAGCTACTTTTAGTTTCCAATACCACATGTTTGGTGCAGCCGATATGGGTACCATTGCTTTGGAAGCAAGTAACGATAATGGAGTAACTTGGACCAGCATCTGGAGCCAAACTGGCAACCAAGGCAATCAGTGGAATGCAGTAGATGTAGACTTGGCCTCTTATGTAGGTAATGGTGTACAGTTGCGTTTCAATCGAGTAACTGGTGGTACTTGGCAAGCAGATATTGCCATTGACGATGTGCAACTTACTTCTGGATCTACTGGTGGAGGCGGAAGCTGTACTGCTCAAGTGGCTACTTTCCCATACAGCCAAGGCTTTGAAAGCGGTATTGGCCAATGGAGCCAAAACAGTGGCGATGATTTAGACTGGACCGTAGATGCCAACGGTACTCCTTCTAACAATACGGGGCCAGGCAGTGCAACTGAGGGTTCTAACTACATTTTTGTAGAGGCTTCTGGCAACGGAACTGGTTTCCCTAACAAATCTGCCATCATTACTTCTCCTTGTTTTGATTTGACTTCGGCTTCTCAGGCCAGCTTCAACTTTGCTTATCACATGTTTGGCGCCGCCGATATGGGTACCATTGCTTTGGAAGCTAGTACTGACAATGGAGCTACTTGGACCAGCATTTGGAATCAAAGTGGTAACCAAGGTAATCAGTGGAATACCGAGACGGTAGACTTGGCCGCATATGTAGGTGGTACAGTTCAATTACGTTTCAACCGAGTAACCGGGAGTACCTGGCAAGCTGACATTGCTTTAGATGACATCAGCTTGACTACTGGCGGTTCTACTGGTGGTGGAGGTAACTGTTCTCCATCTGGAAACTTGACCTTGACCATTACTTTTGACAATTACCCTCAGGAAACTTCTTGGCAGGTGACCAATGCAGGTGGAACTGTAGTGGCTTCTAATAGCTATTCTACTGCGAACCCTGATGGGTCTACTGTAAACGAAACCATTAACTTGGCCGATGGAGACTATACATTTACCATCAACGACGCCTTTGGTGACGGTATTTGCTGTCAGTTCGGAAACGGTTCTTATACTTTGACTGATGCCGGAAATGGTACCATTGCAAGCGGTGGTTCTTTTACCAGTTCAGAAGCAACTACTTTCTGCTTGGGCAACCGTAGTGCGGGTGCTACCCGTGTTCAAACGCAAATTTTGGACATCAGTCAAGACATCACCTTGTATCCGAACCCTGCTAATTCGGTGTTGAATGTAGATACCAAAGGAGCAAACATTGAGAGCGTGAAGTTATACTCTATGTATGGTCGCTCGGTGGAAATCGGTACTCAGGACAGCCAGGCTCAAATGAGAAGCACCCTTAGCAGCAACTCATTTAACATCTCAAACCTTCCGGCAGGTGTATACTTCTTGCGAGTGAAGACTCCAAACGGAGAAATTACCAAAAGGTTTGTGAAAAAATAAGCATAGTAACTCGAGAGCCCATTAAATGGGATAATCAAAAATCAATAAAGCGAAAAGGTCATCTGAGTACAGATGGCCTTTTTTAATGAAAAGTAGGTAATTTGGAAAAAGCGTGATGTGGTGAGTTTACCAAATTTTAAAGTATATAATACGTTGTATCCGGGTGTTGACGGGTCTGCCAGGGCTCCAGGGAGCAGTAGCTTTAATGAGCCGAATGGCTTCTTGGTCACATCCATGTTTCAAACTCTTGGAAACCTTAAAATCAGTCAATGAGCCGTCTTTACGTACTACAAAACTGATTATAACCCTTCCTTGAATCTTTTTCTTTTTGGCATCAGCGGGGTATTTTAAATTTTTGCCAATGAAAGCATAGAGCGCTCGGTCGCCTCCTTTGAATTGCGGTTGTTGCTCTACGATCATAAAAATGGGTTCGTCATTTTTGGTGTTATCATCTCGTAAATATTTCCCGGTGAAATCTACAAAAAAGCGTTTTCCATTTTTTGTAACTAGAATCTTGTCTTTCTTTACATCTATAATTTCATCATACTTACCACAAGCAATTACCTCTTGCCCTTGAAAATTTAAAAAACCGGTTTTACCCAGTGCATTTCCTACTTCTATCAGTTGATTTAGGTAAGGCAAAGGGTTTAGATCTTTGTATTTACAAGGAGTGATTTCCTTACCAGTTGTGAGACTGGCTAACCCATACAGTTTTTTTTTGCGAACCATGGCCAGGGTCATATTTTTTACGTTATCTGATAATATAAATGTGACAAGATCATAAGCGAAGGGGATAATTGTTTTACCTGATTTGTTGATCATTCCCCATTTATCATGGAGTTTTGCCGGAGCACGTCCTTCAACCATTTGGTCTAATTGTTGAAAACGAGGCGTTACTACATATTGATTTTGGAGATTTATAAATCCCCATAAGTCATTTTTCTTTACTCGTGCCAGACCTTGATAAAAGTCAAGGATTGTTTCATATCCAGGTTTAATCACATACCTGCCCTTCATATTGATGACTCCCCATAAATTATTTTTCTTGACTTTGGCCATACCTTGTTTAAAAGAGGTGGCACGTTGGAATTGAGGTTTGGTGATGTATTTGCCTTGCTTATTGACAAACCCCCATAAACTGTTTTTTGCTACCATACACCCCCATTCATAGCGCTTGATCTTGTCAAATTGAGGCTCGAAGAGATACTTCCCTTTGGTGTCGATGAACCCCCAAAAGTTTCCTCTTTTTACTATAAATATATTGGGCTTAAGGTACGTCAGGTAATCTAATTGAGGTGTTATGATATATTTTCCTCGATGATTGATGACGCCCCATAATTTCCCTTTTTTAATAAGAAATAGCCCTTTTTTAAATGGACTTCTGTCATATACTGCATCAAATTTTGGTTCTACAATTACCTTCCCTTTTCGGTTACGTAATCCCCATAGACCATCAGTACTTTGAAATGCTTGCAATAATTTGGATTGAGCGGAGGTTTCTTGGAATAGAAAAAGTAATCCAAAGAATGACAGGAATAAAGTTTTTCGAAAACAAAGACTGAACATGTTTATTGGGTTTGAGGTAGGTGATACCCTGAGTTTCTTAAATACCATTGGGCACTTTTTTAGTGTATAACTATAAATCAAATCACAATATAGTGTGAATCATCTCAATTTAGAAACCAGAAACTAATGTCATCATTAATCCACCACCTGCCAAAAACCATCGAGGTGTAGTTTACCAATCCTATATGGTGTTTACCAATAAACAATCGCTGATATGGTGCAGTTAAATTATTTTGGACTTCATTGATACACCATCACCTTTTCATTATGATTAAAATAATTACATCACTACTTATCCTGTTATCTTCTACAATACTCGGCGCCCAACAATTGACCTCGGTTGCGGAAGCACGCAAAATGATTCAAAAAATGGTGAAAGACGAGCATATCGTTGGGTTGGCCATTTCGGTGAGTGTCGATGACCGTATCGTATGGTCAGAAGGATTTGGCCATAGCGATTTGGCCAAAAAAACACCCATTGATCCCCGTAAAACATACTTCCGAATTGCCAGCATTTCCAAACCCATTACGGCGACGATCATGGGGCGATTGTGGGAAGACAACGTCATTGATGTAGACAAAAGCTTGTATGCTTATGTTCCATCATTTCCCAAGAAAAAATATGACTTTACCTTGCGACATTTGGCGGCCCATCGATCCGGTATCCGGCATTACAAGTGGTTGGAAAAGGAAAACCGAAAACCACTTTCATTGGAAGAAGGATTGGGTAAATTCAAAAAGTCAAAGTTGCGTTTCAAGCCTGGAACCAAATACTTGTACAGTTCTTATGGGTTCAATCTGCTTGGAGTAGCAATGCAAAAAGCGGCTAAAAAACCATTTGAGGATTTGCTCTCCGAATATGTTACCAAACCTTTGGGAATGGAACACACCCTACCTGATCGAGGAAACTATGATGGTTTGGTTACTTCGGGTTTTTTTAAGACCAATGGCAAAGGAAAAGTCAAAAAGGCCAAAGCCGTCAACATGTTTATGAAGTTACCCAGTGGAGGAATGTTGTCTACTTCGGAAGATTTGGTTCGTTTGGGAAATGCGTACGCTTATGGGCGAATTTTGAGACCTGAAACCCGACGGCAGTTACTCAAAAATACCCCTTTACCCAATGGGAAAAAAGTAGGTTATGGACTAGGCTGGGGAGTATCTACCGATAGAAAAGGACGTCAATTGTTGAGCCATACTGGGGGAAATACGGGATCAGTTTGCCGTTTGGTAGTGTATCCAGAACAAAAGCTAACCATTGCCATTGTGAGCAACACCTTTGGCATAGACTACCTCAAGTTTATTCGCAATCTGTCCAAGATCTCCAATGCCATTTTGAAAGAACTCAAACGATAATTTGATGTAATACAAGGCTTTTTTTATATCTTCCATCTCTCAAAAATGTCCCCGATTTAAGTTACCATAGTATAGGAGCGATGGAAGACCTCATCAAACATGTTAAATTCGAGAACAGAAGCAATCCTAAATCTTACTTTGAGGTGGTGCGCATTGAGGAGTTGTTGGATAGGAAACTAGACCACGATATTTACAAGCACCACATTGTAAACTTTTATATTATATTCTTTGTGGAGCAAGGAGAGGGCTGTCATACCATTGATCTCACCGACTATCCTTACCAAAAAGGTACGGTATTAATGATACGGAAAGACCAGGCTCAAAAGTTTTTTCGCAGTACCAGTGTGCGTGGATATTTGTTGATTTTTACCGAGGAATTTATTGTAAGCCACTTGAACGAATTGGAAGCTTTGAAGTCTTTTCAACTCTTCAACGAATTGCTGAGTTTTCCAAAAATTAACCTTCAGGATCAAACCGAAGATTTTCTCAGTTTTACCTCCTTGATCAAGCAAATCATTGGAGAATATAAAGTCAAAGACGAATACTCGATTGGCATTACTCGAAGTGTACTGCATGTGATCATTACCAAGTTGTTTCGGATCAAGTCTGAAAACGGACAGCTATTAGGAAAGACGAAGTACTTGGAAGCATTTTTGACTTTTCAAGCGAAAGTAGAGCAACGTTGTTTTGAAACCAAAAAAGTGATGGATTATGCCCGTGAAATGGGGTATTCTACCAAAACCCTGAATACGATTGTGCAATCAATTGTAAATAAGCCCGCCAAAACATTCATTGATGAAATCGTGATCATGCAAATCAAAAGGTTGCTCATTGGCACCAATCAACCCATCAAAGAGATTGCCTACACGGCCGGGTTTGATGACCCCACCAATTTTTTTAAGTTTTTTAAGAAGTATGCGGGTAGTTCTCCTGAAATATTTCGACAAGCCCACCAGTAATATTTTCCTATTTTGACAGTCATTTGGCGAGTTTTTACCAACTCTTTGTCTGATCCCTGATCTAACTTTGCTGCTGTATTTTTTCCAATTTAAAAATAATGCAACAGAATGAAATATACAGCTAAACTAACACTGGTTTTTATGACGGCGCTTTTGAGCTATTGCACCAACGGAAAACCTGATACCAACCAAATCATTATGGAGGTGACCACTTTCAAGATCAATGCTGGGGTCAATCCAGGGGACTTCAAAGCAAGAGACTTGCAGGTAGAAAATGATTTTACCAGCAAACAACCTGGGTTTATGAAACGACAAAGCGGGGTGAACGAAAAAGGAGAGTATGTGGTCATTGTGTTTTGGGATAAGGCAAGTAATGCAGATGCCTCGATGAAAAAATTTATGGGTGATAATTCGGTTGCTGATTATGCCAAAATGATCGATGCCACTACAATGAAAATGTCGCGTTATACCATGGACAAGCCATTTGAGGCGACCAAGAGTCAATTTGTAGAGCTGATGTCCTTTGATTTGAAATCAGGGGTAGACGAAGCAAAATTCAATGCTTTGAACCAACAAGTTGAGACTGATTTTACTGGCAAAAGAGATGGTTTTTTGCAACGATTGACGGGTACAGACGAAAAAGGAAAGCAAGTGGTGGCGGTTTATTGGACAAATAAAGTGAAATCAGATGCTTCTTTGAGTGGTTTTATGGCCGACCCTACTGCTAAGAAGTTTATGCAGGAGATGAACCAATCCACGGTGGTCATGGGACGCTATAATTTTCTGACTGCGAAACTGTCTAACAAAGAAAAAGTAGTGGCTTTGCTCAATAGTTTCAACACGGGCGATCAAACCCCTGTTGCTTACATCAACCCCAAAAAATACGTTCAGCATAACCTCAGCGTAGGCGATGGCTTGGCTGGTTTTGGAGAAGTTATGAAGCACGCTCCACCCAAAGGTTTCAAAGCTAAAGTAGTGCGCGCGTTTGAAGACGGTGATTTTGTGTTTACCCATACCGAGTACGATTTTTTTGGGCCCAAAGTAGGGTTTGATATCTTCCGCTTTGAGGACGGATTGATCGTGGAGCATTGGGACAACTTGATTGAGGTAAAGCCCGCCAATCCGAGCGGTCGTACTCAAACTGATGGTACTGCTACCGTTGTAGATCAAGATAAGACCGAGGCCAACAAAAAGGTAATTAACAACTTCATTACCGATGTTTTGCTCAACAACAAAGGTGAAAAAATTCCTACCTACATCAACCCTAAAAAATATTTGCAACACAATCCTGAAGTAGCCGATGGCCTGGAAGGTTTTGGAAAAGCGATGAAGTACTTTGCCGAAAAAGGTTGGGTCATGAAATATGATAAACTACATATGGTAATGGGAGAAGGAAACTTTGTACTGGCAGTAAGCGAAGGAAAGTTTGGCAAAGAGGAGCCGACTGCATTTTATGATTTGTTTCGCCTCGAGAATGGACAAATTGTAGAGCACTGGGATGTGATTGCCCCCATTCCTCCGAAAGCCAAATGGAAAAATAAAAATGGCAAGTTTTAACTGAAAACAATGAATGTGAAGAAAGTATATCAGTGATCGCTGATATGCTTTCTATTAAGGGAAGATGTAATAAATAGTCTCCCTAAAAATAAATTAAAAACAACAACACGATGAACACGACACAACAGACACAAATTGAAAACACTATAGCCGAATTGTACAAAGACGCCAAGAATGATTACCGAAGAATGATCAAAGGCGTAGCCAAGGCGGTATTTAGACCAGTACAGCCGGCTGATTTTAAAGATGCGTACTTGGCCATATCTCAGCAACAAGGACAAGATCTAAAAGAGTTGATAGAACGCCACGATATTAAAAACATCGTTGAGTTTGGGACCTCTTTTGGGATTTCTACGTTGTTTTTGGCCCAAGGAGTTGCCAAAACTGGAGGACATATTATCACCACCGAGCTAATTGACTCGAAAGCCCAACAAGCCATTGCAAATTTTCGAAAAGCGGGAGTGACCGATTTGATTGAAGTGAAAATTGGTGATGCGTTGGAGACCCTCAAAAACCACCAGGAACCCATCGATTTGCTGTTATTAGATGGGTGGAAAGATTTGTACTTACCTCTATTTGAGATGCTTGAACCCCATTTTCACGCTGATACTTTGGTTTATGTAGACAATGCCGACATGGCCGAAAGTCAGGCGTTTTTGAAAGTAGTGAGTTATAATAAACAGTACCAATTGAGTACCCAATATGGTGGCAAGGTAGTATTGATTTCCAAGGTTAGATGATTTATTTCTATTGTTACATTGTTCCGCTTCGCTCATTGCTCTATGGTTAGTTCCTTCGGCTTTGCTCAGGACTTCGGGTTGCGCAAAGCGATGAGTTATTTGTACCGCTTTGCGCTACTGTGGACTATGGACCGTCGACCGTGGACTGAAAATCAAACAAAACTACCAACTACTGACTACGAACTCCCAACTAAGGAAAACTATGGACTATGGACCGTCGACTGTGGACTTTAAAACTAAAAAAACTTTATTGGTCTCAGCTCTGGGTTAAAACCCTGCACTTTCAGTGCAATACTTTAGTAATGCGAAAAAATCGGGTCTCGTCTGCGAATTTGAGCAACTTGCCCGCATTGCGACACGGGTTGGCTAAAGAGGACTTTCAGTCCGAGCGCAAAACCCCTGTACTTTCAGTGCAGGGTGGTTTAGTTTTTACAAATTACCTAAATTACAATGGAAACAAGAGAAATCATACGCAATGGAGAAGGCGAAAACTACAACTATTCTCAAGATCATTGCTTTATTAAACTTTCCTCAAAGAACACCAACGGGGAATTGTGTTTTGTGGAAGATACCTTGAAACCTGGATTCTACTTGGCTAGACACCATCACAAAATCATGACCGAAGTGTTTTACATCATTGAGGGGGAGGTAGAACTTATTTTTGATGACGAAACCATCGTGGCCAAGCCAGGAGATACCATTACAGTGCCTCCTCATGTTTGGCACGCTGCCCGATGCGAGCAAGGAGGTAAAATGCTGACCATATTTAAAAATGGTCAGTTTGACCTCTACTTAGAAAAACTATCCAAAATGTCGGACGATGACTTTGCCAATGCAGCACTGATGAAGGCTGTTTCGGCGGAGTTTGATATTTATGAGGAAGCAATAGCTGAGGATAAATAAAGCAGGTAATGAGTGGTTCCTCATTGAAAACGAACTTTGCAATGAGGAAGCCACTTGATGATTTGTCGTTGGTTTTGAGGAGTCACCGGATTATTGCGTACATCTATTTGTTCTAGTTTTTTAAGCATTTGGATACTAGCGGGCAATTGCTGGGATAAAACAATAAAGGCCATTGGGTAATTTTTTGGTCACCTGAGCTGTTAGTGGCCCAATGACGAGGCATAGAACGATTGTAAATAAGTTTCTCATAAGTAATGAAAAAAAGCGTAATACTTGGTTCAACCATCAAACAACAAAAACTTTGACCTAATCTTGTTAAAAAATTGTGGAAACAAAATAATCTTTGGCAATTTGCACGCTCAATATTTCAAGTATGTCAAACATTCCCAACGATTCAGATTCAGACCCTATTGTTCCTTTGAATGATTTTAATGCCCAAAAAACATCCAATCAGCCCCCCAAGGAAACTTTTTACACTCGCCAGTTTGGTTTATTATGCCTGAGCTCCTTTTTGTTTTTCTGTAGTTTCTCTATGATTTTGGTAGAGCTTCCGGCTTATTTGACTCAGCTGGGTGGAGAAGCCTACAAAGGGTACATCATTGCCCTATTTACGCTGACTGCGGGGCTTTCCCGGCCATTTAGTGGCAAACTCACCGATACCATCGGACGTACTCCAGTCATCATTTTTGGAGCAGTAGTTTGTGTCTTTGCTGGATTTTTATACACTTGGTTATTAACCGTTTTCGGTTTTTTATTCATTCGTTTTATCCACGGCATGTCTACCGGATTTACCCCTACTGGTACCGCAGCCTACGTGGCCGATGTTGTACCTGCTTCTCGTAGGGGAGAGGCCATGGGCATTTTTGGATTGATCAATAACATTGGGCCTGCTTTGGCCCCCGCCCTGGGTAGTTTTATTGTATTGTATTACCCCATCGATTACATGTTTTACTGTTCAGCCCTGTTTGCCGCGTTGTCGTTGCTATTGCTGAGCCGCCTGAAGGAAACCTTGCCCCAAGAAAAGAGACAACCTTTTCGCTGGAGTTTGCTCAAGATTAACCCTCGCAAAGAAATCATCGAGCCTCGGGTGATTGCCCCCGCCATTTCGTTTTTACTATTGGTAGTTCCTTTTGGTATTGTGTTAACCATTATCCCCGATTTCAGCGAACATTTGGGGGTATTCAAAAGCCATTTTTTAACCGTATTTACTTTAAGCTCGCTAGGCATACGCTTTGTTGCGGGTAAAGTGTCCGATCGCTTTGGCCGGGTACAAGTCATCAAAGTAGGTTCAGTGGTTTTATTTATTGCCATGGCTACCGTAGGCTTTGCTACCAATGGCTTGATATTGCTTACCGGAGCCGTGTTTTTTGGCATTGCAGTAGGCATCATTTCTCCTACTGCATTTGCCTGGACAATCGACCTCAGCGACGATGCCGGACGTGGCAAAGCCCTGGCCACCCTCTACATTGCCCTCGAGGCAGGCATAGGGCTGGGGGCTATTTTTTCTGCCCAAATATTTGCCAACAATCCTCAAAATTTCCCTTGGGCCTTTTGGATGGGGTGTGGCACCTCGTTGGTAGCTTTTGTATATCTACAGTTTGGTTTACGTGCCCGAGACATTGTATAAGTAACGCTTTCAAAATAAGTGTCGAGGTTTTAGTGAAATTACTCAAAGCTAAACGAGGCGCTTTTTGCGTTCGTAGCAGGGCTACGGGCAATAAAAGGAACGAAGTGTAGCGAAGAGGAGTAAAACTAAATCGGACAGTTATTGCGAACGCGTTACTAAATGCGATCATTTCGTGAAACAATGCAACAGTGCAACATGATCATCCCTCAGTAAAACACTGCTCAATTTCTGGTAAAATCTCGCCACTCTTACCAAAGAGCACCCAACCCAGTTCGTTTACCTCAATCGTTTGGGTAAAAGTGCTGGGTTCCAGATTGATGGCCACGATAGGTTGGCCGTTGTTCATGACCGTTTCGAAAATAAGCCAGGGTAAAGAAGTCGCCCCAGTGGTGCCCACCACGATCAACAAATCCGCTTCAAAAGCCGCTCGTAATGCACTCTCGTATTTGTTATAAGGCTCGTTATAATACTCATCAAAAAAAAGCACATGAGGGCGCATCAATTCGCTACACTCTGGGCAAGCCAATTTATCCCATTCTTCTTCTGGCATAATATCATCTTTGGTGTAATGCCCCAAGTCCGCTGGAAAAGGGATGATCTGATCGCAAGAATGGCTACAACGTATTTGTGCCAGGGTGCCATGAATCGTATAAGTATTGTCGTGAGTGTTGCCTGCTGCCAAATGCAAGCCATCCACATTTTGGGTGACCAGTTTGAAGCGTTCACTCCCAAACAATGGCTCAAGCCGGGCAATCACTTCGTGCCCCGGATTGGGTTGAGCATGGCGAGCATTGTTGAAATAATGAAGTACCCAGCGCCACACCTTGCGAGGGTATTGACGAAACATGCGATTCGTAGCGATTTGCATGGGGGTATAATTTTGAGAGCCAATCGTCCAGTAGCCATCATCACCCCTAAAAGTTGGAATGCCACTTTCGGCCGAAATACCCGCTCCGGTCAGAAATAATACCTTGCGGTCGCTGCGATAAAAATCCCGCAGAAATTGTTGTAAGTCTTGAGGAATCATAGTGTTTTATTTTTCTATTATTAAACTTTATTGTTCCGCTTCGCTCATTGTTGCATTTTTTCTGTTGCTACATTGTTCCGCCTTCGGCTGATTGTTAAAGCTCTCCTGACGAAGGAAGGATCTGGCGCGAAGCGATGATTATTCTATGGTTACGCAAGGCGATGATTTTTTTCTTATTTTCAAATGTGATAGTTAAAATTGTTCTGCTTCGCGCTACTATGGACTATGGACCGTCGACTGTGGACTAAAGAAAACTACGAACTACCCACCCCTAACTACCAACTAATACCCTGTTAAATGCTCTCCTTCATGATACTCAATACCTCCGGTAAAATCTCTCCGCTTTTGCCCATTAAAATAAAACCTCCACCCTGGAGCTTGAGCGAACGGGTAAAGAAATTTTCATCCAGATTGATGAGCATAATCTTCACATCTTCATCCAGCGCAGTATTATACATACTCATGGGTAAGTTGGTAGCCCCCGAAGTTCCCACAATAATCAGCAAACTCGCATTTCGGGTACGAGAAAGCGCCGTATTGTATCGGTAATAATCCTCATTATAGTATTCGTCAAACCACAGTACGTGAGGGCGAGTCAAGGCACCACAATGAGGACATTTGAGCAGCTCCCACTCTTCGTCACTGATGTCGGTTTCGCGGGTTTTAGGAGCAAAACCAGTAGGAAAAGGCATGGGTTCCTTGCGACAAGGACGACTACAACGTACGTGGGTCAAATCGCCATGAATCAGCAACGTATTGCGAAATGTATTTCCAGCGCGTAGATGCAAACCGTCTACGTTTTGGGTGGCTAAAGTAAAACGAGCCCCTCCGAGTAGTTTTTCCATTTCGGCCACTGCTACATGCCCTGGATTGGGTTGGGCGTTGTCGCAGACAGTCTTTCGAAACAAAAACCATTTCCATACCTCTTTGGGCGATTGTTTGAACATTTTCAAAGTGCCAATTTCCTGGGGTTGGTAGTTGATGGATCCGGCTTTCCAGTAACCCTCCGGGCCACGAAAAGTAGGAATGCCACTTTCGGCTGAGATACCCGCTCCGGTCAAGACCACTACTTTTTTGAGGTCATCGGCGGCAAAATCATGCAAGTAGGCTTTTATTTGTGAATTGATCATAGTATTGATTTTTAATGATTGTTGTATTTTTTTATTGTTGATTCCTTCGGCTCCGCTCAGGACTTTGGGTTGCGCGAGGCGATGATTTTTTCTTAATTTCGTAAATATGATACTAAGTATATTGTTCCGCCTACGGCTCATTGTTTCATTGTTCTATTGTTGAATGGCTGCGCGAAGCGATGAGTTATTTTTCTCGCTTTGCGCTACTATGGACTGTGGATCAATATTGTTTCCTTAACGTCCAAAAATAGCCGCTCCAGACCTGACAGGTTTTTGAAACCTGTCAGGTCTAAACGACGAGTAAATAATGTTTCTTAAGGAAACAGCATTGGACTATCGACTGTGGACTATGGACTGAAAATCAAAGACTGTGGACTAGAGAATCTATGGACGATTAGGTGAGGATTGAGGTAGAAAAGAAGCGTGTGCATTATTTTATTTTTTGTTAGATTTTTAGGGTTTGATCTTTTTGAGTTGAAAATGTATTTAGAAAACTACGAGATATAACGGAAATTTGAAATAAAGGGTTGGTTTCTTGTTGGATTTTTGGCAAAGCACCACCAACAAGGTAGTAAATATCACAAAAATAAATTACCCAAAAAGTAGCGCATTTATTATGGGCAGCCTTTTGTATTCATTGCCAATTTAGCTACTTTGTTGTGTTACTTTCTGGTAAGCGATCAAGCTTGGAGAGGAAGTAGAATGAAAACCTACAAACTTTATAAAATGCAAATAGGCGTTGATTTTGGTACCACCAATTCCATCATTAGTTACTGGGACGAAAGCGCCCAGGCCCCCAAAGAGTTTTTGTACGGTGGACAAAGCGAATATACCCCCACTGCGGTAGTTTATGACGAAACCGATTTGATGGACATTGGACACGTAGCCATTGAGTTGTGGTCGGGTAATCAAGATTTGCAGTTGGCTCGTTTTTTCAAAACCTTGTTAACACTGGCTCAACAACCTGACCAGCCGCCCAATGTGCCACAAAAAGACTGGCCATTGGCTCAAACCCCCTACCAAGTTACCCGCGATTATCTCGAGCAAATTTTATTGAAAAACGAAGATGGCTTTGTGCCCAATCGTGGTGATATCGAGGGGTTAGTGGTGTCGGTACCCGAGCTTTGGCAAGCCAATTTTGTAAACTCAGGGGGCGAAAACCTGGAAAATATTTTCAAAGAATTGAATTTACCATTGAGGCAATTGCTGAGCGAGCCCATTGCCGCAGTGGCTTATTATGTATGGAAGGAGGTTTCGGAAGATGACCAAGAGAAGAACGTATTGGTGTGTGATTTTGGAGGAGGTACCATCGACATTTCATTGTGTGTAGTCAAGAAACCTGGCATCAAAGTACTGGATTTTGAGGGCAACGAAAATCGCGCTGGAGTAAAGCATTTGCAGTTGATTTTGGAGCGAATATATGCTCAAAATGGCATTACGACCGACCAACAAGCCGAGCGTCAATCCCGTGATTTGCTAGAATTAGACAAACTGTTGCAATCCAAGGGGTACGCCAAAAAGCTGGAAACCATTTATGCCAAGGACATGCGGCTTTCTAAACCAGTGTTCAAGATCAACAATGAATTGGAGGTTTTTGCGCACGATATTTTTGCGGCTTTCGAAGACATCAAGACCGGGATCATCACAGTACTCGATAACATCAAAAAACGCTCCGGCACCATTGATTTCGACACGGTGTTGTTTGTGGGAGGATTTAGCCAATATTTCCTGACCCGCCAAACCATTTTGAATTATTTTGACCTGGAGGCCGATTCGCTCAAAGTAAAGACTTTTGAGTCGCGTAAAGACCGTTTGTACGCCATTTCGTTTGGGGCTACTTTGGTGGCCGCCAATCAGGTACAAATCAAGGAACGTTACCCTCATAGCATTTATTTCAATGCCTTGAAAATTGTCAACCACGAGTTACAAAAGATAGCCAAACCGATGATTGAGGCAGGAGCCGATTTTTTACCCAATCATCCTCAGTTTTCCAAGGCCAAGATTTACAACCACACTGTTCCATTGGAAGGATACGTGATGTTGGAAGGTACTAAAAGGGTAGATTTCAAGAAGGAAATAGCGCTTCCGGCCGATTTTATAGACGGTACCCAATTTGAAGTGGGTATTGAGATCAACCATTCTAACTTGGTGAAGTTTGTGGTACGTAACGGCCAACAGCAAATGCATAAAGTGGACTTGAGCGAGTTGTTTGATGATTAATTGTTTTATGGTTGAATGGAATTGTTCTATTGTTCCGCTTCGCTGATTGTTAAATTGTTACGCAAGGCGATGATTCCTTCACTACATTGTTCCGCCTTCGGCTTATGGTTCTATGGCTAAATTGTTGCGCAAAGCGACGTAAAACTATGGACTATGGACCGTCGACTGTGGACTGAAAACCAATTGTACCGCTTTGCGCTACTGTGGACTATGGACCGTTGACCGTGGACTGAAAATCAAACAAAACTACGAACTACTGACTACCAACTCCCAACTAAAGAAAACTAATAAACACTTTAAAATGAATTACCCTCACAGTATTTTTATTGATGTATACCAAATTGCCCCACCCAATGACGCCGTGGCATTGGCTACTTTGGAGAAAACCAGTGTAGCAGTGATCCAGGCGGGGAACGAAATTGTGTTTGGGCAACCAGTGATGCTGCCTCAAGCTTTTGACTTGACGGGACTAGAACATTTTTCGCTGGAAGGCTACATTTTGTTAGAAGGTAAAACCCGTTTGAATATTCGCCATCAGGTAGCTTTACCCACTGGTTTGCCTACCGGAATATCTTTTCAGATTGGACTGGCTATGGAAGATGCCAATACAGGAGATTTGGTGGTTCAAGAAAAAATTGACCACAGCCCGCGTAGTTGGTCAATTCCTTTGGGAGATTTGTTTCCAGATGGTTTGTATGAGTGAGGAAGGATAAAGCTCAAAAAAGCGCGCAAAAAATACTTTATTCTCAGTGGTTTACTTATTTTTAGAAGTTAATCCCCCAAAGCTTCAGATGAATTATGACACAAGAAACCTGGAATAAAGAAAATTTATGGCGGTTGCTTACTTCGGAAGAGGAAGCCAACGTAGGTCTGGCTCGACAAATATTGAACGGTGTTCCTTTTGTGATGGCCAAAGAAATGATGATGAAATCGGACCTCTATTGGCGAGTAAAACGAATCTTTTACGATAGCCTTACCATTTTGACTCGACACGAAGAACAAGAAGATGAAGAGTTTACCACCGAAAATTACTTGGGAGCCGAAAACGAAAAACTCAAGAATGACTGGATTCGTTTCGAGGACATTTTAGATTATCACAATCAAAAAACCAACGACCAACAAATCCAGGACATTCTACGGTGGCGGGTGTTCAACAATGTATGGGCTTATACTAAAGAAGACGCCGCTTTTTTGCAACAATTATAACATTTCTGCAAATTGGTTCTCGATGTTTGTGACGAGCATCATTCACCATTGGATTATACGCAAATGATTTCTTTCAAAAAAAAATTACAATCGCTGGTAGAGCAATTACCCGATAAACCAGTGGCCATGCTTGAGTTTGACCAATTGGATAAACTATCGAATGTACTGGCTACAGTATTGGATAAAATTGCTTTGGTGTACGATTCGGAGGCGCTAGGCAAGTTAGATGACTTTGACTTAGAGTATTTTATCAATGGGTTGTATCAGGCCATCCATATTCAGCACAACTGGGTCGCTGCCAACAAAAACCTATTGACGCCCGAAAAACTGGAAGAAAATACCCATCAGTTGATTACCCGACAAAACCTGCAAATCGAGCAGCTCAATCGGGCTATGGCCAATGCCAAGGCCAAAATGCCTCAGATTTTGGAACAGCAGCAACTTTTGGAACAGCAAAATGCCCAAAATGCCGAAGAATTGGCCAAATTTGAAGAGGAAGAAAAACGGTTGAATGCGTTATTGAACAACCAAGAGAATTTGATCCAGCGCAAGCAAGACCTGGAGGAAACCAAAACTTCGGTAGAAGCGGGCAATCTGGAGTCGTTAGCCCAAGCGGTGATTGCTCTGGAAGGGCAGTTTGCTGAAGCCAATCAAAAGCGCCAGGAATGTCTAGACAAGCAAACACACTACACTAAAGAATTGCAGTTGGCCATTGATCAAACCGAAACGCTGAATCATGCCTCCCACGTATTGCAGCAAATGAAAACCCAGCTGGAGCATCATCAAGAGCAATTACGCGAACAGTATACTACTCAGGCTGAAAACCTCAGAATTCAAGTTAAATTTAACCAACAAAATGCCGGATTGGCGGCTGATAGTGTGGCTCAAAAGCTGCAAAAAGCCCAGCAATTGTTGAACGAAGTGGATGAAGAGATCAAGGCGAAGCTGATTTAATTTAGTCCACAGTCGACGGTCCACTAATGTGAATGAAAAATGTAAAGTGAAAAATGATACGCCGCTTCGCGCAACCCGAAGTCCTGAGCGAAGCC
>CALDJV010000619.1 GCA_937899305.1 uncultured Cytophagaceae bacterium | reverse complement strand
ATTTCCGGGAAACATCCCGAGATAGAATTCGAAACAACTATACTTGGGAAAAAATCACCCAACAATACATCGACTTGTTTAAGAAAATGACCAATGGAAAAAAATAAAACTTTGTCGTTTTTGCTGTCCGGTCTATTATTCAGTATGTTTTTTACTGGGTGCCAAAAACCATTCCCTGAGGATTATTTCCCCGAACAAAAAACCCTCATAATCAATAAAACAGACACGCTTAGTGTATTGGTATTGGGGAATAGTTTGGTATGGCATCCCCCCTCAAAAAAAGTAGATTGGGACCGAAACTGGGGAATGGCAGCCAGCAAAAAAGAAAAAGACTTTGTTCATCAACTAGAAAAACAACTAAACCAAAAATTTGATAATAGAGTAAACTTGATGTTTGACAATGTCAACTTCGACCGCAACTTACTCAAACTGGAAACTGTGGATGCTAATGATAATTTTTCTCAATTTGAGAAATACCTCCAACAAAAACCACACTTGGTAATATTGCGGGTAGGTGACAATGTACGTTTTAAAACCTCGCAGGATAAAATGATCTGGAAAAAGAAATACAGAAGTTTCATTAATTTTCTAAATCATGGTCAAGATCCTGTTTTCATTCATACCAGTTCTTGGTATGCCAACCATCAGGCTTCCGCAATTATCAAAGAAGTAGCCTTAGAAACCAACACTGCCTATTTGGACATTCATCATCTTTACAACGACAAATCTAATTGGGCACAAAGCAACCAAACATTTAAAGTAGAGGCAGTAGGTTCACACCCTGGTGACAAAGGAATGGCAGCCATTGCTGAGTTGCTCTATCAAACAATCAATAAATATTGTAAATGACGCAAGAAACCAAACGAGAAAAGGTACACCAGCAAATATTCTTTTTCAGCATACTAGGCTTTATTGTTTCTCTTCCATTCTCTATGTTGTTCAATAATATAAGCATCATTTTGATGATATTGAATTGGCTGATAGAAGGCAAATGGCAATATAAGTTTCAGCAAATCAAAAAATCCCCTTTGGCTTTTCTCTTTACTGGGATCTATGCGCTTTATGTACTCAGTAGTTTTTATTCCGATAATCAAGCCGAGGCGGGCTTTACACTTGAGCAACACCTCAGTTTATTCATTTTCCCTCTCATTTTGAGTTCCTCGGTACCATTGGTTCAGTCCAGACTCAAGGTTGTCTACATCACATTTATTGGTACTATCACTGCGGCCATGATCATCACTGGCATTTTAGGAGTGCTCAACTATTACGAACACAATCAAAATACCCAATATTTATTTTATCAAACGCTGAGCAAAACGATCAATTTACATGCCGTATATTTTTCTTTTTACGTTGCTTTATCAGTCTTTTTCATTCTTGACTTTCTAAGTCAAAAAATATCCCTTGTTCTCAAAGTATTTTTGGCATTCCTCATCCTCCTACATATTTTCTTCATTATTCTATTATCATCTAAAACCATCATATTTGCTTTATTACTCACCTTGTTTTTCACTTTCATCTTTGCGGGTGATTTTATAGTCAAATCAAGGCTCGTCAGGATTACCTTGGCTACCGTAGCTTGTATTGGCCTGGTGGTATTGGTGGCAAGTATACCCAAAGTCAAAAAGCGATTTACTGAAGCAATCAACTCTCAATTTGCATTTATAGACAAAAAAGAATACGGTGAACTCACCCGCTGGACTGGCCCGCAAATCAGGTATGTCAAGTGGAAGTTTATCACTGAAATATTGAATGAACACAACGCGTGGCCTTTTGGGGTAGGCATTGGAGACGGTTATGATTTGTTGAGAAAAAAATCAGCCGAAAATGGTCTCTACGAAGGAAATAAAGCCCGAGGTTGGCACGACTACGCGGGTTACAATGCTCATAATCAATTTTTTCAATATCTGCTTTACATTGGTATTATAGGAGTGTCTCTGTTTGTCATTACCTTGTTTTTCTGTTTTCGGAAAGCCATTCATCACAAGAGTTACATATACTTGTCATTCTTAGTCATATTTCTGTTGTTTTGTATGACTGAATCCGTACTTTCTTCTCAAAAAGGCATTGTTTTTTTCGCATTCTTCAACGCTTTTTTCGCATTTCATCCCCCTCCCCAAGATAAATAAAACTTCGATTGAGACGTTTACTTGACGTTACACGTACTAACTGAATAGCTTAATTTATATAAAATGACGAATATCACCGTTGCAAACAAAGACTCAACTTTTACTAAAGGCGTGGTGAAAGCTGACATCCCTTTCAATATATCGTTTATTTTTTTAATACTGACTATTTTTACGCTTCCTATCCACACCCAAATCAACAGTGTTTGCATTATTGCGCTTTGCATCAGCCTTTTTTTTCATAAAAGGCTAAAAAAACGCTTTCAGAACTTACTTGATAACCAATTTTTCTATTTGTTTATCAGTCTTTATATCATCCAGCTTATTGGATTAATTTATACCAGTGATTTTCAGGATGCATTTTATAAACTAGAAACAAAACTTTCTCTATTGGTCTTTCCATTTGCCATTGGGTTAATGCCCAAACTGACCAACAAACAAACTTACATTGTCATTATCAGTTTTGCTTTTTCTTGTTTGCTCATCACATTCTACTACTTTTTCAAAACAACCGATAATTTTTTCTTTGGGAACTCGCTTAGTTTTCCAGCTTCCACTAAATTTCTCGAAAGCATTTCTCCTGGCATGGGTACGGTGTACATGGGTATGTACAACATATTCGCTATGTTTTCTATCCTCTACATCTTACTGAGAGAATGGAAATATATTCCTCTGGGCTTAAAAGTATTATCTATTACCGCCATCATATTGTTGTATGCTTTTGTAATATTGATTGGCGCACGTACTGCTTTGTACATTTCTTTCTTATTTGTAATTATTTATCTCACCTACAATTTTTTGGTCCTTAAAAATGCAGATGTAACCACCATTGTCTTATCCATATTATCACTTACCCTTACTGGCTTCTTTGCTTATAACAATGAAGTCAATAACAAGGTGACCTCGGTATTTGATACTAAAACCGAATATAATACACTTGACCTTAGAATGGTACAATGGGGCTGTGCCGCAAAAATATTATTAAATAGCAACAATACATTGTTTTTTGGCGTAGGTACTGGTGATGTGCAAGATAACATTGGACAATGTTATGTATCTAAGAACTATGACAAGTTGAAGGATTCATTCAATGCCCATAACGAATATATCGAAGAAGCACTCCGACATGGATTAATTGGCCTTTTTATCTTCTTATCAGCCTTATTAATTCCTTTTTACTTGAGTATTTATGAACACAGGAGTTATTTATACTTTTTGTTTTTGTTAATTTTCATTATTTGGAGCTTTACAGAATCTACGCTCAGTACCCAAAAAGGTGCAGTATTTTACGCCTTTTTCAACTCATTACTATTTTTTAATTTCATCGATAAAAGAAAAACCAAATAAAATTCTACTACACTATAAATTATAAAAAAAATACAATTTGACAAAAGTTAGGATTATTTCATCCTTTCAGTATAACTTTGCGTACAATAACCAATAAATGAGTGTACACTATGACACATCAATACTCTAAATTTCTACACCCCATCTATCTTTTAGGCGATTTATTATTATTAAATTTGGCTTTTACCCTGAGCTATTTGCTACAATTTCAAAGGGTAGATTTATTTATTTTTAATCCCTATTTTTTCCTACTGGTATTTTTCAATATTATCTGGATTTTTGTATCCGTATTATTAGATAATCATGAGAAAAACAGGATGGCAACTGATGCGGCCATTACCAAAAAAATAGCAAAAGCCCTTCTGTTACATTTTGCGGCAATTGCTACCATACTTCTTTTCATCAAAGCGACTTACTTTTCCCGAACCTTTTTGCTGTACGCTTATGGCACTTATGGTTTTTTAGTGCTTACCTGGCGCCTTAGTTTTATTCATCTTTTGCGTGCTTATCGTAAGAGAGGCCATAACTACCGTACCTTCATCATCATTGGCGAAAATCAGTCTGGCAAATCGATGTTGAAGTTTTTCAATCGTCACCCAGAATATGGTTACAAATTCTCAGGATTCTTTGGGAATGATATCGCCAAAATAGAAGAGTATGCTAAAGAAAATCAATTAGACGAGATTTTTGTCTCACTCAATAATTCTTCAGAAGCACATATTCAGGAACTTATCAAAGTGGCAGATAAGAACTTAATCAGAGTAAAACTGATCTCTAATATTAGATCTGACGACTCTAAGTACCAAAAACTGGCTCCAGCTCAATATGGAAATACCACTGTACTATCGGTAATCAATGAACCACTAAACAATGCATTCAATCAACTCATTAAGCGCATATTTGATATCATATTTGCTTTTTTTGTGATTCTACTCATTCATTCTTGGTTGGTTCCTCTCATTGCTATTTTGATTAGGAAAGACTCTAAAGGTCCGGTATTTTTTATCCAAAAGCGTTCGGGAAGAAACGGTAAAAAGTTTCCTTGCATTAAGTTTCGTACCATGACGTATACAAAAGATGCAAAATTTGTTCAAGCCACTAAAAACGACTCAAGGGTAACTGGAATAGGAAAAATATTACGTAAAACGAACCTTGATGAATTTCCTCAGTTTTTCAATGTTTTGCTAGGGCACATGACCGTAGTTGGCCCTCGTCCTCACCCCATTCCATTGGATGATACATTCAAAAAAGATGTGGAAAAATATACTGTAAGGCATTTTGTAAAGCCTGGTATTACTGGATTGGCCCAGGCAAAAGGGTATCGTGGTGAAACCAGAGAAATGGCTGCAATGAAAAACCGCATCCGCTTTGATGTTTTTTATGTACAAAATTGGTCGCTATTTTTAGATATTAAGATTATATTTATGACGGTGTTTAATATGGCACGTGGTGAAAAAAATGCCTACTAACCCTATTAAACTCGACAGCTATGGGTAAAATGAAGCCCAACATTAAAACGACCTAGTTGAT